>JAQCKL010000369.1 GCA_027592485.1 Cyanobacteriota bacterium | reverse complement strand
CGGCAAAAGCTACACCATGCTCTTCCTCCCCCGGCTGCTGATGAAAAGCCTCGACTTCGCCAGCCCCACCATCCTCCTGATTACCGATCGCACCGACCTAGACGATCAGCTCGCCCGCCAATTCACCAACGCCAAAACCTACATCGGCGACCAAACCGTGATCAGCGTCGAGAGCCGGGCCGAACTGCGCCAGCACCTCAGGGGTCGCCGCAGCGGCGGGGTGTTCCTGACCACCATCCACAAATTCACCGAAGACACGAAACGACTGAGCGATCGCAGCAACATCATCTGCATTTCCGACGAAGCCCACCGCAGCCAGATCAACCTCGACCAAAAAGTGCGCGTCACCCAAAACGGCGTTAAGCGCACCTACGGCTTCGCCAAATACCTGCATGAATCGCTGCCCAACGCCACCTATGTGGGCTTCACCGGCACCCCCATCGATGCCACCCTAGATGTCTTCGGCGAAGTCGTAGATAGCTACACCATGACCGAATCGGTCAAAGACGACATCACTGTCCGGATTGTCTACGAAGGTCGCGCCGCCAAGGTGGTGCTAGACAACGCCAAGCTGGCCGAAATCGAAGCCTACTACGCCCAATGTGAACAAGCTGGGGCCAGCGACTACCAGATTGAAGCCAGCAAAAAAGCCAGCGCCAAGATGAGCGCCATCCTCGGCGACCCCGACCGACTCAAGGCCCTCGCCGCTGATTTTGTCACCCACTACGAAACGCGGGTCGCCGAAGGCGCAACGGTCAAAGGCAAAGCCATGTTTGTGTGCAGCAAGCGCGAGATTGCCTATCACCTCTGGCAAGAAATCATTGCCCTGCGCCCCGAGTGGAACGAACCCCTGGCCTGTGAGGCGGGGGCGGAGCTGAGCGCCGAAGAGCAAAAAGAGATCCTGCCCCTGGAACGGGTGAAGCTGATTATGACGCGGGGGAAGGACGACCCTAAGGCCCTCTACGACCTGCTGGGCACCTCGGACTACCGCAAGACCCTAGACAGCCAATTCAAGAACCCCAAATCCAACTTCAAAATCGCCATTGTGGTCGATATGTGGCTCACCGGCTTCGACGTGCCCGAACTCGACACCATCTACATCGACAAGCCCATCCAGCGCCACAACCTGATCCAAACCATCTCCCGCGTGAACCGTAAATTTGCCGGGAAGCACAAGGGCCTGGTGGTGGATTATATCGGCATCAAAACCCAGATGAATCTGGCCCTGGCCCACTACAACCAGGCCGATCAGCAGAACATCGAAGAGATTGGGCAATCCCTCATCGTGGTGCGCGATCACCTCGACCTGCTAAGCAATCTGTTCCACCAGTTTGATGCCGCCCCCTATTTCACCGGCGAACCCCTGGCCCAGTTGCACACCCTCAACAACGCCGCCGAGTTCGTGCAGATCACCGACAAAATCGAAAAGCGCTTCATGGCCCTGGTCAAGCGCCTGAAAGCGGCCTACGACATTTGCAGCGGCTCAGAATCCCTAACCCAGAACGAGCGGGACTGGGTACATTTTTATCTGGCGGTGCGCTCGATTGTCTTCAAGCTGACGCGCGGGAATGCCCCCGACACCGCCCAGATGAACGCCAAGGTGCGCGCGATGATCGCCGAAGCCCTAAAAGCCGACGGCGTGGAGGAGATCTTTAAGCTGGGGGATGAAGCCGCGACCGAGATCGATATCTTCAACGACGACTACCTGGCCAAGCTTGAGAAGATCAAACTGCCCAACACCAAAATCAAGCTCCTGCAGCAGCTCTTGGCCCGCGCGATCGAGGCGTTCAAGCAAACCAACAAAGCCAAGGGCGTCGATTTTTCCAAGCAGTTTCAGGCCTTGGTGGCGCGTTACAACGAACGCAAAGAGGATGATGTGCTGGTGGGTAACGTGGTCGAAGACTTCACCGACGAGATTATCAACCTGCTGGATGCGCTGAAAAAAGAGAAAGAATCCTTCAAGGATCTGGATATCGATTTTGAAGAAAAAGCCTTTTACGACATCCTCAAGGCGATCGCCATCAAGTACGACTTCAGCTATGCCGAAGCCAAACTGATTACCCTATCGAAAGCCATTAAGGAGATCGTGGACGACAAGGCCCAATATACCGACTGGAGTCAGCGAGACGATATCAAAGCAGCATTGAAAGTAGACTTGATCCTTGCCCTGGCAGAACACGGTTACCCCCCCGTGGCAAATGATGAAGTGTACAAAGACATTCTTGAGCAGGCGGAGAACTTCAAAAAGTATCGGCTGGCAACCCAGGGCTAACGGCATGGCAGCGGACGGACGAGCGCTACGGTCCAATTTTCAAGGCCTTAAACCGGCAATCCCTTGGCCGTAAATGGGATCAAGCCATGGGTCACAGTCATTCAGTTTGCTTTAGAACCGTCGTGTTTAGCACCCGATAATAAACTCGATAGGTTTGAGCGGAGGGCACAAAATCGATGGCGGTAGATGTGGTGGTCATCGGCAGTGGGGTGGGGGGCTTAAGTTGCGCCGCCCTGTTAGCCCGCTACGGCCTAGACGTGCTGGTCTGCGAAAGCCATACCCTGCCAGGGGGTGCCGCCCACGGCTTCGAGCGCCAGGGGTTTCACTTCGATTCCGGCCCCTCCCTCTATTCCGGCCTCTCCTATTCCCCCTCCACTAACCCCCTCCGCCATGTGCTAGATGCCATCGGCGAATCCCCCCCATGGCGCACCTACAAAACCTGGGGCTGCTGCCTCCCAGAGGGCCGCTTTGACATCGCCGTCGGGGCAGAATCCTTTGGCCAGACCCTGGCTGAGTTGCGCCCCCCAGCCGCATTGGCCGAATGGCAGCAACTGCAACAGAGAATGGCCCCTTACGGAGAGGCCGCGATCGCCCTCCCCCCCGCTGCGGTGCGGGCCGACTGGGGTCTCCCCCGGAGCCTGCTGCCCTTTCTGGGACGGCTGCTGCGCCACGGTTCCCGACTGGGCAAGCTCAGCGGCCCCTTCAGCGCCTTGATGAATCCGGTGGTGCAAGATCCGTTCCTGCGCAACTGGCTGGATCTGCTGTGCTTTTTGCTGTCCGGGTTACCGGCCCACAGCACCAGCGCCGCCGAGATGGCCTTTATGTTTGCCGAGTGGTACCAACCCGATGTAGTGCTGGACTATCCCGTTGGGGGCAGTGCCGCCCTGGTGGATGCGTTAGTGCGGGGGCTCAAAAAGCAGGGCGGCCAGCTCCAGTTGGGGGCTCATGTGGCGGAAATTTTGGTAGAAAATAATCAAGCGAAAGGGGTGCGACTGAAAACGGGGGAGGCGATCGCGGCCCGCCAAGCCGTCATTTCCAACATTTCCATCTGGGACACCCTGGCCCTGTTGCCAGCCGACACCCTGCCACCGGCCTTTCGGCAGCAGCGGCAGCAGACCCCCGCATGCCATAGCTTCATGCATTTGCATCTGGGCATTGACGCCACCGATCTGCCCGCCGATTTGGCCTGCCATCACATCGTGGTAAATGACTGGGCCCTGGGGGTGACCGCGCCCCAGAACGTCATTCTGATTTCCATGCCCTCGGTGCTGGATCCGACCCTAGCTCCTCCCGGCAAGCACGCCATCCACGTCTATAGTCCCGGCAATGAACCCTATGACCTCTGGCAGGGGATGGACCGCCGCAGTGCCGCCTATGACGACCTCAAAGCAGAGCGATCTGAGGCCCTTTGGCAAGCCCTAGAACGGGTGATTCCCGATGTGCGCCGCCGCACCGAGGTCACCCTGGTGGGGACGCCCCTCACCCATGAGCGTTTTCTCCGCCGCCATCGCGGCACCTATGGTCCGGCCATCGCGGCTGGGCAAGGGTTTTTCCCCGGTCCCAAAACCCCCATTGACGGTCTGCTTTGCTGTGGGGACTCCACCTTCCCTGGGATTGGCCTACCGGCGGTCGCGGCCAGCGGCTGGATTACGGCCAATACCCTGGTCCCGATCCAACAGCATCTCGATTTGCTGCGGGCGATCGACCTATGCAGGTAAAGGGAACCTGAATTTTGCCCACGATACACTGGACACAGCCCATTCTGCCGCCCAGGCCCACGCCATGGTTCAGCGCTCCCCAACCATCACCACCCTGGAGACTTTCTGGGCTTCACCCCAGGTCAATGGCCGCTACGAACTCATTAACGGACCGATCATCTCTCAATGGGCTCCAAAACGTTGCCATTCCAAAACCCAACGGGCCTTACTGCGGCTGCTCGAAGCTTGGGGGGACAGCAAGGGTGAAGTTGGGCTGAATTTAACCGCACAACAGGTATTCCAAAAAGCAGGATTGTTGGGTTGATATGGATATCTCCGTTCAAGAGCGCCGCCACCAAGCACTCGCGGCTTACCTCGATCAGATCTGCGAAGAGTTGTATCGCCCCTCCGACAAAGAAGTGTGCCGGGTCGTGCGAACGGCGCTCACCATTAGCGATGCCCCCGTTAGAGGCAAAGATCGCGACTGGCTCAACCTGCTGCTCGTCACCGAAACCAACCCTGTCGATCAACCGGGTGGGCGATCGCAACGCTGGATCGAGCTAAAACTCCACTTCGTCTACACCCTGGAAGGCGCGATTCAAGAGGTCAGAATTCTGAACCTGAACCTGCTTCAAGAACTCTTTGAAGCACCCGCCTTAGACGAAGAGGTGCGATCGCAAACCATTCTCCTGCTCGAAAAGATGGGGCTCCTGGCCCAGGGCGGCGCGATCGCACCGTAATTCCCTGCAACAGCCCCGTTGCAAACCAGGGCCTTGGCAACAGCAAAACCGTTGCAATAATGCATGTTGATGCAACAATGCACGTCGTGTTATCACTACGGTGGAACGCCTAGCCACAGAGGTATCTGACCATGACCACCGCCATAACGCCTGCAATCACCGCCACCCATCGCGCCCGCCGCCTCCGCACCACCGTCAAACGCCTGGTGATCGAGCTGGGCTACCTCGAAAATTGCCTGGACGAAGGACTGCTGGATGATCATCTGCGAACCGCTGCCATTGGCATCGATGCCGCGATCGATCGCCTCAACCACTATCTCGCCAATAGCACCGAAAGCCGCCCCACCCCTTGGGCCAGCTAAATTCGCTGCCGTAGAGACAGCAAACTTGCGGCTGTCTCTACACCATTCCACTCTCTAGCCCCCCGCTCCCA
>JAQCKL010000368.1 GCA_027592485.1 Cyanobacteriota bacterium | reverse complement strand
AGCAACGGGGCAGGGGCGCAAGGGTTTGCGCCCTCTCCGCAGACTGATGTAACCAGCGGACTGCTGGTTGCCAATGCTGTAGGCAATCGCTACGGGCTGGAGATCCCCCCGCTGTCGCCGCCCCCCTTAACAAAGGGGGCTATTCAAAATCTGGATGACATTGCCCCTCTTGTGAAGGGGGGTTGGGGGGATCTCTCCATCGTTCAAGCAGATACAGTGACCTGGGTTAACGACCTTAGGGGTGGTGGCCATGTTTAACCGCTTCTATCGCAACCGCCAACTGCTGATCTTGACCCTGATCCTGGTGGTGGTGTGGGGCCTCTCCGCCCTGCTGACCCTGCCGCGCATGGAAGATCCCGAGATCACCCAGCGATTTGGACAGGTGGTGACCTTTTTACCAGGGGCGACTCCCGAGCGGGTGGAGTCCTTGGTGACCGACAAGCTAGAAAATCGACTGTTTGAACTGGAAGAAGTCGAAGCGATCGACTCCACCTCCGCCACCGGCGTGTCGGTGATTTCCGTGGAACTCAAGGAAGCGATCCGCGATGTGGATCCGGTGTGGTCCAAGGTGCGGGGCAAAATTGACGATGCCGTCGCCGATCTCCCCGCTGACGCCTCCGACCCGGAATATATTGATAGCTCTGCCTCCGCCAGCGCCCTGATTGTGGGGCTGACCTGGGAACTGCCCGACGCCCCCAACTACACCATTTTGGGACGCCGGATGCAGACCTTGGAAGAACGGCTGCGATCGCTCCCCGGCACCGACAAGGTCGATATTTTCGGTAACCCCGACGAAGAAATTCGGGTCGAGGTCACCGCCAGCGATCTGGCCCGCCTCGGCCTCACCGCCCAAACCCTATCCCAGCAAATCACCGCCAGCGATGCCAAGGTGTCGGCGGGGCAAGTACGCAGCGATCGCGATCAATTCCTCCTGGAAGTCAACAGCGAACTGGATTCCCTAGAGCGGATCCGCACCATCCCCATCCAACTGGGCCGCGATGGCGAAACCGCCCGATTAGGGGATGTGGCCACGGTGACCAAAGCCACCCAAACCCCCGCCACCGACCTGGCTTTTGTGAACGGCTACCCCGCTGTGGTGCTCTCCGCCACGGTGGAGTCGGGTGAGCGGGTGGACCTCTGGGCGGCATCAGCCCGCACCGTCTTGGCCGAGTTTGAAACCGACCTCTCCGACGGCATGGGGCTGCATACCGTGCTGGACCAAAGCCAGTACGTGACCCAACGCTTGAATGGGGTGATCGGCAACCTGATCACCGGTTCCCTGCTGGTGATCGCCGTGTCGCTCCTGGTGCTGGGGTGGAAGTCGGCCCTGCTGGTGGGCTTGGCCCTGCCCCTCGCCACATTGATGGTATTTGGGATGATGAACGTCTTGGGGGTGCCCTTGCACCAGATGTCCGTTACCGGCATCATCATTGCCCTGGGGCTGCTGATCGACAACGCCATTGTGGTGGTGGATGAGGTGCAGGGGCGCTTGCGGGACAATATGCCCCCCGCCCAGGCAGTCTCCAGCGCGGTCAGTCACTTAATGGTGCCGCTGGTCGCGTCTACCCTAACCACGGTGCTGGCCTTCGTGCCCATCGCCACCTCCCCTGGTTCCACCGGGGAATTTATTGGCACCATTGGCCTGACGGTGATTTTGGCTCTGATGAGCTCGCTATTCCTCTCCCTGACCGTGATTGTCTCCCTGGTGGGGCTGCTGCACCGCTGGGAACCCCTGCAACTGCGGGCCGAATGGTGGCACCACGGCCTCGCCAATGCCAGGATGGCTGACTTCTACCAAGGCACTTTGCGGCGGGTATTTCGGCGGCCTTGGTTGGGGGTGGGTTTGGCCCTGGTGTTACCGGTGATGGGCTTTACAGTGTTTGGCACCCTCGATCAGCAGTTCTTCCCGCCCACCAACCGGGACCAGTTCCAGGTGGAGTTTCAACTGCAAAACCAGGTGGCGATCGCCCAAACCCAGCAGCAGGTCATGGCGGCGCGGGACCTGATGCGCCAGCATCCCAAGGTGAAGGACGTACATTGGTTTTTGGGCAAAAGTGCCCCGTCCTTTTTCTATAACGTGATCGCCAACCGCGAGAATGACCCGTTCTACGGTCAGGGCATCGTACAGCTCAGCGACACGGAGGATCTGCGGGGCACCATTCGCACTTTGCAGACAACCCTGGACGACGCCTTTCCCGCCGCTCAGGTGTTGGTTAAACAACTGGAGCAGGGGCCACCCTTTGACGCGCCGATTGAGCTGCGGGTCCTGGGCACCGATGTGACCCAACTGCGGGAGATCGGCAATCAACTGCGCTACGAACTCTCTCAAATCTCGGCGGTCACCCACACCCAGGCCAACCTCACCCAGGCGCTGCCGAAACTGGCGTTGAATATTGACGAGGTGCAAGCCCGACGGGCGGGTTTGGATAATCAGGCGATCGCCCTGCAACTCAATAGCAGCCTCGATGGCAGCGTCGGCGGCTCCATCCTAGAAGGCACCGAAGATATCCCCGTGCGGGTGCGGGTCTCCGACCAGGACCGGGGACAACTGGAGCGAGTGGCCTCCCTGGACTTGCTCTCAAACGACGGCACCCTAGTGCCTCTGACCGCTCTGGCCGAGGTCACCCTCGAACCTGGCCTCGCCACCATCAGCCGCCGCAATGGTCAGCGCATCAATACGGTGCAGGGCTTTTTAGAAGCCGGGGCGCTCCCCGCTACGGTATTGGGGGAATTGGAGCAGCGCCTGCAAGCCCAGAATTTTGAACTGCCCGCTGGCTTTCGGCTGGAGTACGGCGGGGAGGCGGATGCGCGGGGGAGCGCGATCGGCAACCTGCTCTCGACCGTGGGGATCTTGATGGTGTTGATGGTGGCCACCCTGGTGCTGTCCTTTAACTCCTTTGGGCTGGCGGCACTGATTGGGGGCGTCGCCATCCTGGCGGTGGGATTAGCAGCCCTAGCCCTGAAGGTGTTTGGCTCTCTGTTTGGTTTCACCGCGATCTTGGGGACGTTGGGGTTGATCGGTTTGGCCATCAACGACTCGATTGTGGTGCTGGCGGCCCTGCGGGATGACCCGGCGGCGCGGGAGGGGGATCCCCAGGCGACGGAGCAGGTGGTGATGAAGGCGACCCGTCACGTCATCGCCACGACCTTGACCACGATTACCGGGTTCATTCCGCTGTTGTTGGATAAGACCGGGTTTTGGCCACCGCTGGCGATCGCGATCGCAGGCGGCCTCGGCGGCGCAACCCTATTGGCGCTGTACTTTGTGCCGTCGGCCCATATTTTGATGGTTGGGCGCAAACAGCGGTCTATTCCGCATGCATCCCAACCGCAGCGAACCTCAACCCTCAACCCTGCTAGCCTGGGGCAATGAGTGACAACTTCGCCGTCATTGACGTCCCTGCCGATGCCGCCCAGGCTGAAGAAGCCATGGGGACAAAGTTCAAATTCTGGTACCGCCATCCCCAACTGGGTGACTGCCTCTTCAAATGTGCCCGTCGTAACACGGGCGAAGATTGGTCCGAGAAAATTGCAGATGAACTCTGTACCCTGCTAGAGCTACCCCACGCCACCTATGAGCTGGCAACCTGGCAAGACAAACCCGGCACCATCTCCCCTAACCTCCTACCACCAAATACCGCGCTAGTTCACGGCAACGATATCTTGGCAGGTCTAGTATCCAGCTATCCCAGAGAGGCTGGGTATAACGTCTCCCAGCACACCCTAACTCTTGTTGTAACGGCCCTCAGTCAGCCAGGGGTCCGTTTGCCTCTCCAGTGGCAAGCACCTGCCAATATTGATAGTGCGGTTACCACCTTTATCGGCTACCTATTGTTGGATGCTTGGATTGGCAATGGCGATCGCCACCACGAAAACTGGGGATTCGTCGTTTCCCTGCCCGGTGGCATTCCTCACCTATCGCCCACCTACGATCATGCCTCTTGCTTGGGACGAGAATTGCAAGACCAGAAGCGACAACAACGGCTCACTCAAGATACGGTTCGCGACTATGCAGCCAGATCCCGATCAGCCTTCTATCGCCAAGCAGGCGATCCCAAACCAATGCTAACGTTTGACGTTTTTGAGGCTGTGATGGGTGACTATCCGCAATCGGCAGCCCGATGGTTAGACCAACTTGCTCAAATCTCTCCAGAACAAACGAAAACCCTGCTCAATCGGATTCCATCAACCCGACTTTCCCCAGCCGCACTAGAATTTGCCTACCAAATGCTCGACATTAATAGAAATCGACTGCTGCAATTACGAGAGGCGCTAACTTGAAAACCCTATTTCTGGCTTGGCAAGACTCCAACTCTCGCACGTGGTTTCCCGTGGGCAAATTGACCCATGCAGATGGCGCGTACCACTTCAGCTACCTGCAAGGAGCCCTGGAAGCTAAAGCCAAAGCCGGTTTCGAACCCATCTGGTCATTCCCTGAGTTCTATCAGGTCTACAGCTCTAATGACCTTTTTCCGCTATTTAAGAATCGCTTACTTCGCCCCTCTCGCCCCGATTACCCCGACTTTATCCAGTGGCTAAACTTGCCTGCCCACGCAGACGATCCCATTGCGCTGCTAGCCCGTAGCGGTGGCAAACGGAAGACCGACAACTTTGAAGTTTTTCCGCATCCCGAACGAGATGCTGATGGCAACTACCACATCCACTTCTTTACCCATGGGCTCCGTCATTTTCCCCCAGAGGTTCAGCAACATGTGCAGACCTTGACAGTGGGGACACCGCTACAACTCACCCATGATATTCAGAACCCATTTGATTCCCGAGCTTTGCTCCTACGGACAGCAGACCTTTACCTAGCAGGATTTTGCCCCCGATATCTGGCACAGGATTTTTTCGAGCTGGTGTGTAAATTTCCCGAACAGGTCAAGGTCTGTGTGGAACGGGTGAACCCCCCACCGACACCGCTTCAATTTCGATTACTGTGCAGCCTTACCACCAATTGGGCTGAGGATTTCGAGCCTTTTGCTGGCCCGATGTATGTCACCCTAACGACAGCTCCAGCAGCAATTTCTGCATCATAATCATCGCGATCGCGGGCGGTCTCGGCGGCGCAACCCTATTGGCCCTCTACTTTGTGCCGTCAGCCCATATTTTGATGGTTGGGCGTAGGGGGCGATCGATTCCACC
>JAQCKL010000367.1 GCA_027592485.1 Cyanobacteriota bacterium | reverse complement strand
GCCAATATCGCCCGGTGGATCAGCTCAAAGGGATCGCTAAAATCGCCCCCGCCACCCAAACTATCCGCCCCCGAAGTATTGGGACTTGCGAGGGGATCAATATCGGTCTCCTGGGCGATCGCATTTGGGACCACTGCCACTACCCCAAAGCTAGCCACAGCCAATAGCGTGAACCAATGCATCGAACGGTTGATAATCGACATGATTTTCGCCTCAAGCAGACGGATAACAACAAGTCATTTATGCAGTCGGGTTGCCCCTAACTTAGCAAATAACCTTCAAAACTGAACATGGACATGGACAGTCTGGGATCAGGCCATCCGGCGACGCAGCAAAGGCTGCACCAGCAGCAGCGCGATCCCGCAGAAACTGACCAAAATCCCTAGCGCCCCCCCGAGGGTGACATCGGCAAACGGGGCCTGCATCACCACACTGCCAAAACCCCAATCATCATGGAGATAGAGGTAGCGGATAGGCTCGATCGCATAGCTGAGGGGATTCAGACTGGCCACCACCTGGAGCCAGGGGGGCATGAAGCTCAGCGGCACAAGGGCAGTGCTGGCGAACAACAACGGTAAGTTGGTCACAAAAATCACCGCGATTAGCTCGATGTGACCCGGCAGAGCAAAGGAGAGCCCCAAGCTCAGGGCGGTCACCCCCAGCACCAAGGTGAGCACAATTAGCGCCACCAGCGCTAACCCAAAGGGATCCGGCAAGCCCGCCCCTAGGAAAGCACTCACCGCCACAATCGACGCCGTTTGCACCAGACTCATGGCTGCAATAAATAGGGCCGACGCCACCACAATCGAATAGCGGGACGCCAACGGGGCCACGAGAAAGCGATTTAAGAAGCCAAACTCCCGGTCGAACATCACCGGCAAGCCCGCATTCAAAGCCCCCCCAAAGGCGGTAAAGACGATGATACCCGCCCCGAGGAACTGGCCATAGTTTTGGCTATCCCCAAACAAGCCCTGGGGCACATTTTGGAAGAGCGCCCCGAATAAAACCAGCCACATCAAGGGTTGGATCACCCCAGCAAATAAAGTGGAGGGCCTGCGCTGCAATTGAATAAACAGCCGCCGGGTCATGGCTGCCGTCTCTTGCACAAAGGCTCTGGAAAACAGCCCTGGGGGTGAGGCCGGAGCCTGAACGGCGATCTCGGCCTTCCATTCACGCAGCTCGGCGTTATCGATGGCAGTAAATCGGTTGGGGGAGGCAGTGGTAGTCATGGCTAGGGGTGACGATAGGTGATTGACGCTCGGTAGAGGGCGATGTTCCTGGGGCTAAGTGCCTTTCATGGCTTGCTTACGCTCGGCCTTGAGGTCACGGTTACCGGCGGCGGCAATTTCCGCATCTAAGAGGGTGCGACCCGTGGCGGCAAGGTACACATCATCGAGGCTGGGTCGGGACTGGGCAATGCCAAAGGTCGGTAGGTCAGCGGTTTTGAGGGCATGCTGCACCGTCATTAAGGCATCGGCCTGGGCCATGACGACGAGATTCAACGAATTCCCCTGGGCTCCGTTCACAATCACCTCCTGCACACAGGGCAGCGCCTGCAACAGGGTTTTAGCCCGCTCAGCCTCGGCTTCGGGGGTGAACTCGCGGATGCGCAGGGTAATGCGATCCCCACCAATCTGATCCTTCAGCTCACTGGGGGTGCCCACGGCAATCACCACGCCGTTGTCGATGATGGCGACGCGATCGGCCAGGGCATCCACCTCTTCTAAGTAGTGGCTAGTAATCAAGATAGTGGTGCCCGCCGCCTTCAGATCCCGCAAGAACTGCCAGACGACGCTGCGGGTCTCAATATCGAGGCCGACGGTGGGTTCGTCGAGCACCAGCACATCGGGCTGATGGAGTAGCCCTAGGGCCAGATCCAGCCGCTTTTTGAGGCCGCCGGAATAGGTGCCGGTTTTTTGGTCCGCCCAATCGGTCAACTCCAGCAGCTCGATCATTTGGGGGATGCGATCGCGGGCCACCTTGGGGGGTATGTGATACAGATCCGCCTGGAGTTGGAGCAACTCTCGCCCGGTCAACACCTTGTCGAGGGAAACTTCCTGGGCGATATAGCCCAAATATTGTCGGGCCAGACGGGGGTTATCTAAAACAGAAATACCATTCACCTCGACCCGACCGGCATCGGGGCTGGTGAGGGTGCAGAGGCAGCGAATGGTGGTGGTTTTACCCGCCCCATTGGGGCCAAGGAGGCCAAAAATTTCCCCTGACTGCAGGGTAAGTGAGACATCCTTAACTGCCTCAAGGGAGCCGTAGCGCTTTTTTAATCCTGAAATCAGGACGGCTGGATCCATAGCAACCTAACTGACTGTGGAACTGATCTTGAACGACTAGGGGGCTGTCAACCTCTTCCGTCAACCCTGCAGGCTGGGTGGCGTACTCGCAGAACCCAACCAAACAGGCTCGGGTGGTTGCACTTCGTTGCACCCAACTGACCGATCACCCTAGTGCTTAGGGTGAATAAAGCAGCAGCCCTCTCTTTAGTCTACAAGTCTGATTCGTCCCCTAGGAAATCCAGGTCAATGCGGTGGCAATTAGGGTGCTGACGTTGCCGGAAACCCCAGCGATGACGGTATGGGTGACGGGCAAACTGTCGAGCGCCATCCCGGCAGACAGGGCCATCATGTACAGGATCGAGTATTTGAACAAAGAGCGGGCCACGTCGCGATCGGCGGGTGTGGTTACAAGGAGCCAAGCCTTCTTGAGGAAGATCCACCCCAGTCCCAAGGCAATGGCTAAATAGAGGACTCCCGTCGCCTGCAGGGGGATCGTCATCAGCAGGGTCATGGGCACCAGGATCAGGGAATAGATCCAAATTTGCTTGGCGGTGGCCTCGTCCCCCGCGATCACCGGCAACATCGGGACCCCAACCTTGGCGTAATCCTCTTGAATCACCATGGCCAAGGCCCAAAAGTGGGGCGGGGTCCAGACAAAAACGATGGCAAAAAACAGCCAAGCCGCTAGGCTCAGTTCGCCGGTTACCGCCGCCCAACCGGCTAAAGGCGGGATCGCCCCTGCGGCCCCACCAATGACGATGTTTTGGGGAGAAGAACGCTTTAACCAGTGGGTATAGACCCCCACGTACACCGCCAATCCGACCATTTCCAGGACGGCACTGAGCAGGTTGACCACCAGGGTTTGGATGCCAAAGGCCAGACTGGCCAGGATCACGGCAAAGATCAGGGCATCCCGCAGTTGGATCCGCCCCGAGGGGATGGGCCGGTGGCGGGTGCGCTCCATGTCGAAGTCGATGTCGCGATCATAAATGCAGTTGATCGCTTGGGCGGAGGCTGCCGCCAGGGTGCCGGTGAGTAAGGTGACCGATAAAACGACGGGATCAACCTGACCATGGGCGGCAACCCACATGCTGGCGGCGGTTTCGATCAATAGCAGTGGAATAATCCGGGGCTTCGTGAGCTGGCAATAGCTGCGGCAGACCTGCCCAAGGGTTTCGTGGTGACGGACAGCAGGGTCCCAAGTGGAAGACGGTTGCATATAAAGGCAATCCTTGTAAACGTCTTGAGTTGGACTATTCGACGGCAATAAATGGGCAGTTCAAGATTGAGATTTAGGCTGGGTCAAGGGAAGGGGGGCGGGGGGAGCACAGGGTGGATGGGTTAGGACTCGCTCCCAGGGGATCAGGCCGACCCCGTTGCGGCTCGGCGATCGCGCCAAGCAAACACCGTGAAGCTGACCAGAACAGCAAGCAGGGTCGCCCCAAGGGTGTGGTGGGCGACGGTCAAGGGCTCGACCTGGAGCCGCAGTCGGAAGGTGACGATCCCCAATAGAATTTGGGCCGCGAGCAAACCGCCCATGGCATTGGCTAATCGCCGTAGGTAGGGATGCAAGGCAGGGGTGCGCCATACGGCCAGCATTAGCAAGAGGGTGACCAGGGTCGGCGGCACTACCCCGATTAGGTGGCTATTCATGACTTGACACAGCTCAGCGGTGCCCAAGCATTGGTGGGCGGCCCAGCGGGAACCCACCAGCGCCCCCAGCAGGCACTGTAAATAAACCAGCGCACTGGCTAACAGCCCCCAGAACGGTAGTTTGCCCGCCGTCCCGAGCCCCTGGTAAGGCATTAAACCCAGGCCCATCACCAGCAGGGTGAGAAAGAAGGCCAGGGCTGCTCCTAGGTGGGCAGTAACGATAAAAAAAGCGGAGCAACTGGGTGACGGTGAGTCCCCCCAGGCCCCCCTGCACCACGATCAAGGCCAAGGCTCCGGTGGTGGCCCAAGGGAGCCAGCTGGGCAGATCCCGGCGGCACCACCAGGCTTGGGCGGCCAGGGCGATCGCCATCAGGCCAATGACCATGGCGTCTAACCGATGGAACCATTCCAAAAACACCCGGAGGTTCATTTGTTGGCGCGGCACCAGTTGGCCATAGCAGAGGGGCCAATCGGGGCAGGCCAGGCCCGCATTCATCACCCGAGTGGCGCTCCCAACCGCCATCAATAGGAGGGTGGCGATCGCCAGCTTCCAGATCCAGCGCCGGAGTCGGATCGGGGCGGGGGCGAACTGCAGCAACGGCATCCGCAACAGGGGCGGCGCATCAGCGGTGCTGGGCGAAGAGAGATGGGCAGACATAATGTGCGGATAGGGGAAACACCGGATCTGTTCACAAAAGTCTGTATTTGTAGCAGTCGCTACCATCGACAGAAACTGTTGATTGACCCAAGAGACTGCCCCTACTTTATGGACCGAAAACCCTATACCAGCAAAGGTTTAGGGTTTTCTTCGGAATCTGCGACGAAGATGAGCGCTTCCTGTAAAGATTCAGTAACTTTGCAGAGCGATACAGTTCGCATTCCAATGGCAATCTTTTGTTACGTCCTGCCGGGAATGGCGTCATGGTCGGTTCGGGGGCACACCTGCCGCAAGCCCAGCCATTCCATGGCCGTACGCATCAGAACTGATCAAACGCTGATTTTTTCGGGGAATGGTTAAGTATTAACCGCGATCGCGGTTTTGGGCCGTTTTAGCCCCTATTAATCCAAGGTGATAACGGCTGATTTGTTAGAATAAAAACGCTAGCCTCATCCCGGTGAATTAGCAGACTTTTCGTAACTACCTAGGTCCCTGCTACCAATGTTGGCGTTTTACCCTGTACGGCATTAGAGAGAATCTCAAGGAGAT
>JAQCKL010000366.1 GCA_027592485.1 Cyanobacteriota bacterium | reverse complement strand
ACTTATACCCTGAGAGCTTTTATTACTTCAAGACCGACTTTTCAAACATCCTCTGAGGTCTCCTGAAGCAATTGCATCATCAATACCGGCATTACTCGCTTTAACTTGTTGATTGATGTCTAGGAGCAAGGTGTCTAAGCTATCGGCATCGCCCAGCAGGCTATAAATCCCGACCCGCTGCTGAATCGCTTCATCTAGCTCAGCCTTAATCTCTTCTACATTTTCAATGCTGGCCTGCTGTGACTCTAGTTGAGCTGTTTTATCAGCAATTCTTAGTTCAGCATCTTGCTTAGTTTGAGCGACCGGCTGCACCAGTCGCTGATATAAGAAAAAGGCACCAACAAGCCCGACCAAAGCGATCGCGATCCCCTGGACTTTCGGGGTCAACTCAACCCTAAATACGACCGGATAACTCGGCTCTAAATCTAGGTCTTGATCACCTTCTAACGGCGCAAAATCTTCGCTAAAAGTCATGGCGTGTCTATCACTCCTGAGTCACGTAAGGCCCGAATACGGGTACCCAAACCAACGGCTCCTTGCCGGTCTAGCGTTTCTAATAACTGAGAAGCGGGAATATCTGTCAAGTTTGCTTGAATAGTGTAATCAACCAAGCTGTAAAACCTAACATCGGCAGGCGTACCAGGACAGCGGCCATCTTCTACGGCATCTTGTCTATTTTCTGGGCTTTGCTGATTCGCGGTGCCAATTACAACAGTCTCGCTATCGAGAAGCGGTGATCGTTGCAACACCAGAATAAAGTCGTTAATGTCATCAAAATCACAGGCCGTTCCCTGGATCTCGATTCCACCCGCCCTTGGGATTTCTCCTTCCGCCTTACCTGGGGGAACGACCCCAGCGGTTTGCCGCACTGTACCTAGCTGAATACCATTGGGAGTGCGTTGCCGCAGTTCCTGCAAAATGGCACTCCAAGGGCGGATCTGATTAAAGACATTAGCAAAAGCCTGGTTTTCAGCATCCACCAAGCCAATTTGAGCTCGAATATTTTCAATCTCTTGGATTTGCCCTTGGATAGCAAGAATTTCTGCATCCAAATCACGTTCCTTTGCCTCTAGGGTTTTGATTTGCTGCTGCAAGAACAACCAATATCCCCCGACTGCTGCCAGGGCAGCTACGGCCACCACTAACCCCGCAAATAAAGGCCGACGATCGCCCGCAGGCGCTGCCGAACCGACCGTCGCATTTTGCTCGACGGGACGAATTTCGCGATCTTTCAGAAAATTAACATCAAGGCCATACATCGCTTATGTCTCCCGTAGCCCAAAACCAATAACCGTTGCTAAACCAGGCCGATGTTCCATGGGCACCTCTTCGGCCACCTCTAATGACAGCGCTGAAATGGGATCAATCTGACTCGCAGGCAAACTTAAGCGCTGAGCAAAAAACTCATCTAACTGACCAATCGATCCCCCTGGTCCAGCTAGCAACAGTTGCGCCACTTCCATGTCTTCCCCTTGGTTGAGGTAGAAGTCAATAGACCGCCGCAACTCATCAGACAATTCCCCTAAAACCCGTAGCATCGCTGCCGTGCCTGGGTTGCCTCCCCCTGGAGCGCCGGTCATGGGCTGAGGAGAACCCACAGTATCCATGGGGGTGGTTGGAACCGTCATGCCCTGCAGCAAATCTGTGTTGCGAGAAGGGGGTAAATTCATGGCGCGACTTAGGGCGCTTTGAATCTGGAAGGTGCCAATCGGCACCGTTCGAGAGAAATGTGGAATGCCATCCACAACAATAGAGATTTCAGTGCTTTCAAAGCCAATATCAACAATGGCCGCCGCCTCTTGGGGCGTAAATTGGCGCAACTGTTCACGAATAGTGCGAATCAGGGCAAAACTCGTGGTCTCTAAAACATTGAGATTGAGGCCTGCCTGCCGAAAAGTCTCGATGTAGTTGTCCGTAATCTCTTTGCGAACCGCCACCAACAAGACTTGAACCTTCTCAATCCCATCCTCATCTACAAAGAAGCCCAATTTCTGATGGTCAACATCGGCCTCATCGCGGGGAAAAGGCAGATACAAGCTGGCCTCTTGGTCTAGAACCATCGAGCGCAATTCCGCTTCGTCCAATTCAGAAGGCACTGGAATCACACGGGTAATCGCCCGACCAGGGATGCCTGTCGTGGCATATTTAACCTTTAATCGGCTCTCCGCCATGACCGATTGAATGGCTTCAGCCACGGTAGGAGGATCTAATATTTGGCCCTCTTGAAAGGCACCCTCCGGCAAATCAACCGAAGCCAGGGTCTCCAGCTTCAGCTTCTGACCTTGCTTACGAATGTGCGCCACATTGATGCGCTCTGATGTCAACTCGATGCCAACACCACGCTGTTTAGATGAAAATAGAGACTTAAATATGTTCACGGTCGTCCCCGTTTATGCCCACACTAATAGCAAGTTACCCGAAAGATGCTTGGTCAAAATCGCCATACTAATGAGGGCTTGCAGAAATTGTGCTGATGAATAGTACACAATTTAAGTCAGAATTGCCATAGAAACACAAAAACTACAGGCTTTCTCGAAAAGAACAACGACCTCTGCACGACTATGCCGAACTCCGCCCATAGAGATTGACCCGTTGCACGGCTGGAATCAGAGAAACCGAACTCACTCGGAAATTTACCCTGGGGAAGAAATGACCTCACCGTAAAACTTTGCCTTATGGCGATCTTTCCAAAATCGATGCGGCCTCCCTAAGCTATTCCTTAGGGCAATGCACCTTGATGATCCCGATTACTCCCTAAGCAACCCTTCAGAACGGTTTTGACTACACCCAGACTCCAGACCACCGAACCCAACCAGAATCCATTCTTGTGGCAGAATTCTAGCGAGATTCACCTGAGATGGTACACACAATTTCAGAAAGTGGACCGATTTCTTGAAAAAATACGCTGTTTTTTAGTGAATTGGGATGATCGAGATGCCATTATCCAAGCCTGACCCGTCTTTAAACCCATGGGGGGCCGCTGGATCAAGCACGTCACAACGACTCCTGTTACTGGGTGCTGGTGAGTTGGGCCGTGAAGTCACCTTAGAGGCGATGCGTCTGGGGCTAGAGGTGATTGCGGTGGATGCCTATGACCATGCCCCCGCCATGCAAATGGCCCACCGCCGTCATGTCATTGACATGCAGGATGGTGCGCAAATCCGACAATTGGTCGAGAGGGAGAAACCCAGTTGGATTGTGCCTGAGGTGGAGGCGATCGCCACCCATACCCTGGTGGAGCTAGAACAGGAGGGCTGGAACGTGGTGCCCACGGCACGGGCCACCCGCTTAACCATGGATCGTGAAGGCATCCGACGGCTAGCGGCAGAAGCGCTGGCGCTGCGCACCTCACCCTACCGGTTTGCCGAAACCGAAGCGGAGTATCGCCAGGCCATTGCCGAGATTGGCCTGCCCTGTGTGATCAAGCCGATCATGAGTTCCTCGGGTAAGGGCCAGAGCGTGGTGCGCACCCAAGCCGATATTGATGGGGCTTGGGCCTATGCATTACAAGGGGCGCGTGGTAAAGCCCAACGGGTGATTGTAGAAGGCTTTGTCCCCTTTGAAACGGAAATTACCCTGCTCACCGTCCGGGCCAAAGACGGCACCTATTTTTGTCCCCCCATTGGTCACCGCCAAGCAGGGGGGGACTATCGTGAATCTTGGCAGCCCTGCCCCCTGCATCCCGACACCTGGGCTGAGTGCCAACGCATGGCCCAAACCATTACCGATGCCCTAGGGGGTTGGGGGCTATTCGGGGTCGAGCTGTTTATTGCCGGAGCGATCGGCCAGCCCCAGACCGTTTATTTCAGTGAAGTCAGCCCTCGCCCCCATGACACCGGGATGGTGACGATGGTGAGCCAAAACATGTCCGAGTTTGAGCTGCATGTGCGGGCGATCGCTGGTTTACCCATCGGTGAGATTGCCCTCCATCAACCCGGTGCTTCAGCAGTGATTTTGGCCCCTGGCGATAGCACGGAACCTCAGTTTGCTGGGATGGCTCAGGCCCTCACCGTGCCCACCAGTAAACTACGCCTCTTCGGCAAGCCCCAGTGTCACCTCAATCGGCGCATGGGGGTGGCACTGGCGTTGGGGGACACGATCGAGCAAGCCCGAGAGCGGGCCATAACCTGTGCGAGCCATGTGCAGGTTTTGCTCTAGGCTAAAGCTGGTGCGATCTCGCTATGTATAGCAGTCGCCAGTCCGGTTAGGACAAAACTGCAAGCCCCATTGCTTCTGTGCTAAGGATCAGAGCGATCCTAGGTGTCCTCAGCAATGGGGCCAGCGCTATATTAGTTGATCCATTGCTGGCTGGTATTGAGACATGATGCAACTTCCCCGTACTTGGAAACGATTTGGCCTAATGGTCTTACTCGGCGTGCTGCTGAGTTGGTTAGTGAGTTGCAGCCCCCCAGCGCAGCAGGCCGGTGAATCTGAGGGCACCACTGAGGTGGAGTTTTGGACCATGCAGCTCCAGCCCACCTTTACGGACTACTTCAATGAACTGATTGCCGAGTTTGAAGCCGAGAACCCTGACATCACCGTGCGGTGGGTGGATGTGCCCTGGGCGGATATGCAGAGCAAGATTCTCACAGCCGTGTCGGCAGGGACCGCCCCTGACGTGGTCAACCTCAACCCTGATTTCGCGTCCCAACTGGCCAGCAAAAATGCCTGGTTGTCCCTGAACGATCGCATTGATGCCGCTACCCAGAGCCAGTACCTCCCCAAAATTTGGCAGGCCAGCACCCTCAATGACCAAAGCTTTGGGTTGCCCTGGTATCTGACCACAAGGGTCACCCTCTATAACCAAGACTTATTTGAGTCAGCGGGCATTACGGCCCCCCCAACTACCTACGTAGAGCTGGCTGAGGTCGCCCAGCAAATTAAAGAGAAGACGGGCAAGTACGCCTTCTTTATCTCCTTCGTGCCAGAGGATGCCGCTGATGTGCTGCAGTCCTTTGTGCAGATGGGGGTGGAGCTAGTGGATGATGCCGGACAGGCCGCCTTTAACACCCCAGACGGTAAGGCCGTCTTTCAATATTGGACCGATCTCTATCAAAACGAGCTCCTCCCCCAAGAGGTGCTCACCCAGGGCCATCGGCGGGCGGTGGAGCTGTATCAATCGGGGGAAACCGCGATCTTGACCGCAGGAGCCGA
>JAQCKL010000365.1 GCA_027592485.1 Cyanobacteriota bacterium | reverse complement strand
CTCCGGCTCCCCTCGCCCCCTGGGAGAGGGGCTGGGGGTGAGGGGCAGAACTACGGTTCTCAACACTATTGCTGAGGGCAGGGGTGCCGCAGGGGCAAGGGCGTTGGCCCCTGGAAGGGTCACCTTAATTCCGCCATCGAGGACTAGGGCCAAATTCAGAAAGGTTAAGGCTTTTCAGAATTGACCTCCACTTGGCGCTGAATTTTCAACACCGCCTGGCGAAACCCCAACACCACCAAAATATTCGACAGGGTCAAAAACGCCTCTGCCCCCCCATGGAGCCAATCCACATTGGCCAACTCGGCCCCGTACACCTGCTGGGCATAAATCCCTGCCGGAATTGTGATCGCCACAAAAATCAGCAACACATAAAAGCCAATCAGAGCCAATCGTGGGGTTTGCCCCGATCGCGTTAAGAAGTAGAGGAATCCCAGATAGGGGAACAGGGAGAGGGCAAACAGGGTTTCTTTACTAAACATGGTTGTGTTGAGGTGGTTTCGCTAGGGGGTATAGCAGTTGCCAGTCCGGTTGGGACAAGACTGCGAGTCACTGTGCTGCTGCGCTAGGGACCAGAGCGATCCTCGGTGTCTTAGCAAAGGGGCCAGCGCTATAAGCAAGGGGGGGAGTCAAGAAGGGTTGGCCCAGCTAAGGGATCCGCAATCAAAAAAACATACCAGGTCCACAAGTTACTGAGGTAGGGGCGCACTAGCGAAGCCTTAGCGAAGCCATGCCCAGAGGCTATGGGTTTTCGCCCTGATGAAGCAGTACGCTATCTACCCGCATATCCCTAAAGGGTCTGGAGATATGCCTGCACGGTATTGTGCAATCCCATCTTCAGGGCATCGGCGGTGAGGGCATGACCGATAGACACCTCCAAAATATTGGGGATGGTGAGGAACTGGGGTAGATTCTCTAGATTTAGATCATGGCCCGCATTCACCCCTAGCCCTTCCGCCTGGGCCACCTTGGCAGCCTCGGCGTAGTCCATGAAAACGGCATCGGCTCGGTTCTTCCGGAAGGCGGTGGCGTAGGGTTCCGTATAGAGTTCGATTCGCGCTGACCCATTAGTGACCCCCAGGGGTTTAATGCGTTGAATCTGGTCCGGGTCAGGATCCATAAACAGGCTGACCCGCGCCCCGATCCCCTGCAGTTCTTCAATAATCGGCTTGAGGGTGTCGCCGTCTTTTTGGATATCCCAACCGTGGTCAGAGGTGAACTGGTTGGGGTCATCGGGTACCAGGGTGGCCTGGGTGGGTTTCACGTCCCGCACAATTTGCATGAATCCAGGCTCTAGGGGGTTGCCCTCGATGTTGAATTCAATGGTGGGATGGGTTTTGAGCAGTGCCGCCAGCTCATAAACATCGCTGCGACGAATGTGGCGCTCATCGGGGCGGGGATGGACGGTCAACCCATGTGCACCGGCCTCAATGCAGGTTTCTGCGGCCCAGATCACACTGGGCAGATCCAGGGTGCGGGAGTTGCGCAGCAAGGCGACTTTGTTGAGGTTGACGCTCAGGTGAGTCATGGGGAAGAACGTAAGGCTATCAAAGGTCCTAGGGTATCAGGTTTGAGTTCGGGCTCTGGGGGTTGGGATTAGCAGAACTATCAGGTGCCATGGTCTCCTACCCTCGCCCATGGGGAACCTCCCATAGGGCTGGGTCTGGACCCAGGGGAATCAGCCCCCCCGGATTCAGGGGGAAGAGATTGCCGTAATACTCCCGTCGCACCGTTTCTAGGTCACAAGTGGCCGCTACCCCCGGCTGTTGGTAAATGTCGCGGGCATAGGGCCATAGATGCTCAAAGTCGCGGATGTGGCGGCGATCGCACTTAAACAACCCGTGATAGACCCCATCAAATCGAAACAGGGTCGTAAACAGCCGCACATCCGCCAGGGTCAGGCTGTCCCCACAGAGATAACGCTGGTTGGCCAACCGTTGATCGATCTGATCTAGGGTGTCGAATAGCAGGGTGCCGGCGTCTTCATAGGCGGCTTGGGTGCGGGCAAACCCGCAGCGGTACACCCCATTGTTGACGGCATGGTAAATGCGATCGCCCCATTCATCGATAGCCGTTTTAAGGGTCGCTGGATAGAGATCAATGCCAGGGCGCTGGGCAAAGGCGTTGAACGCCCCATTCAGAATTTCAATCATGTCCGCGCTCTCGTTATTCACCACGGTGCGACTTTGGGTATCCCACAACAGGGGCACCGTGCTGCGACCGGTATAGCCCGGTTGAGCGGTTTGGTAGAGATCCGGCAGCGATCGCCACGCCAAGGCTTGCTCCGGCTCAAACACCCAGAACCCCTCATCCGCAGAAGGATTTACCCGCCAAATCGGCACCGCATGCTCCAACCCCTTTAAGGCCCGCACCACTAACGTTCGGTGTGCCCAAGGGCAGCCCAGACCGACGATCAGGCGGTAGCGATCGGCGGCTGCCGGGTAAGCCCCATCGGCATCGATACGCTGGCGAAATTGGCTCTCAGGCCGCACATAGGATCCCGCTTTATCCGTGGGGGCCAAGCGGCTCATCATGACTTGCCATAGGGTCTTCCATACCGTGCGACCGGTACGGACAATTAGGCCAGGGGGCAAACTGGCTTTGGGGAAACGGGGAGGAGCCATGGCTAGGGAGAAGGGTTTAGATAGACGATCATCTCACCCACCGTCACCCCCAGGTCAGCAAGGTTCACATCCTCCGAGTTGAAGGTGCGGTCCCCCATCACCGCCTGTAGGGATTCGGGGGGAATCCCATTGGCATCGATATCCGGTTGCAGCCTGATCACGAGCAAACCATCGTCATCGCTGCGGCTTGTCCCCGCTAAAACCACGGTGCCGCCATAGTCCCAGCCAAAGCCATAAAAGTTAAAGGGACCCAACACCGCTTGCAGTTCAGCAAAGGGCATACCCAGGCCAATGCCCTCTGAGGTTTGCCAAGCTGGCCCAAAATCCTTGACTAGCAGCGGTCGGGTTTGGGCGTCATCCACCCAAATCACTGAAAAAGACTGTTCTGGGCCTAAATCCACCCGCGTGCCCAATTCCGTGGTCCCTTCCCCAGCTGGAATTGGCCCATCTTGGAGCGCCTCAGCCCCCAACCAGGCCACCAGATCAGCTCGGCTGGTTTCTAAGGTGACAGGGCCAAAGCGTTCCCCTGGAATGATTTGGGTGTCATCCCAACTGATCTCTGCAGAGGCCCCAGGGGGAATGGCACTGTTAGGAGCCGCAGTCACTGGCGTACTGGCGGATAGTTCAGGGACTGAAGCAGGGGTGGAGATTTCCTCTGCAACGGGAGGGGCAGCGGGGGGACCGCTACAGGCGACCATGAAACCCCATACCCCTACAAGCAGCCCCAACAGTCGTTCACACCCTAGACCAACGGGGGACTTATCCATGATGACGGTGCCTAGGTAGAGGAATAAACCGCAGGACTCCAGTTTAGCTTGCACCCATTGGGGGGCTAACCCATTAACCTAGGGCGTAGGGATTTGGCAATGCCAAATCCCTACCGAAAGTCGGCGTGACAAACAGGATGTTAGGTGGCCGCAAATCCCTGTTCTCTAAGGCTTTGGCCACTTTTCTGAAGACGCCGATTATCCGTCTGATGCTTCACTCAGCCGCAACGTGACTCGCAGTCTTGTCCTAACCGAACTGGCGACTGCTATCGATTTGCTATACCTCGTTAGGGGCAGCCAGTGTTGGCAGGAGCATAATCAAGCGATACCCCGCCTCTTCATTCCCTTGCAGGGTGAGCGTGCCCCCATGGGCGTCTATTAAGTGGCGACTGAGGAGCAGGGCCAGCACTTCCCGCGAAGGGGACTCTGCTGCCGAGAGATCACTACGGTTAATATCCCCTCTGAGACAGGGTGCCAAGGTACTGGCAGCACTGGGCAAGCCTTCTCCCAGCCAGGGATGGGACAGCCATACCGCCAGTTTTAGCGCTTGGTTTTGGCGAGAGGCATGGATTTTGACCACCCCTCCTTCCCCTGGCCCATTGATTACGCAGAAAATCAATTGATAGAGCACCTGCTTGAAGACCGTTTTATCCAAGGTCCACAGGCGCGAACCCGGCTCGATGGTGAAAGCCAGGGTCTTGCCGTGATGTTTAGCCAATGCAGTTAGGGAACCGAGCACTTGCTGGCTCAGCATGTCCACATCCACTGAGGTGGCGGTCAAGGATTGTCCAGGCGCGTGAAATGCCCCCAGTTCAATAATTTCATCCACCATCTCCAAGAGCTGTTGGCTACTTTGGTGGACGATCTCCGTATATTCCTGCTGCTTGGGGGTAAGAGGGCCATAAATCTCGCGGTTCAGCATTCCGGCCATCCCGGTGATCGAAGTGAGTGGATTCCGGAGTTCTTCGGTTAGCTGACCGATCAGATGTAGTCTGACGAGATCCAGGGGAGACACCGATGGTGAGCTTTGGGGGGGAGTCGCGATCGGGGCCATATTCTGGGGCGGATATTGGGCAAGGCTATACCGCTCATATTCGCTCATGCTCCAGCGAGCCGCCATTTCCATAAACGCGATCGCCTCCCCAGAAAATTCCCTCGGGGTGGTATCCATGGCCATCAGTAGACCCATATATCTGCCCTGGGTCGTGATCAGGGGGACGCCAATATAGGTTTGAATGCCATACTGCTGCACCAAGACAGAGGCTGTGGCGCGAGCATCGGCTGAAATGTCACGGATCGCCAGCGGCTGTCGCTGCTGCCAAACCAAACTCATTAATGGGTCTGCCAAGGCAAGTTGCCGACTGCGGGCCAGAGGATTCATAAACCCCAAGTGGGACAGCCCCACCGCTGCCTGGAATTGGAGCATCTCCCCATTCACCCAGCCCAGCATAGAAATGGGAATGTTTAAAAAGCGAGACACCATTTGAGTCGCTTCTTCAAAAACGGCCAAAATTTCAGGTGCCAGCAGATTCGCGGTTGATGGGGATACGGGCACGGATCCCAGTTTGATGTCCATAGGGTGAATAGCCGATTGGGTCGAAGAGCCTGCCAGGGAGATGGGCGACTGCCAGGCTTGTACATCTACAGAAGGAATGGTGCTCTGCTTCATGGCAGTGGTGAGGAGATTTGCTTGAATTTATCTTGGTCTTAGAGTGCCCGATAACATCAACTAATAAACGGGCACCTCGAACAATAGAAAGATTTCATATCAATAGCCCAGCAAGAGCAGACTGTGAGCCAAGCTA
>JAQCKL010000364.1 GCA_027592485.1 Cyanobacteriota bacterium | reverse complement strand
CCACAGCCCAAGTAGCCCTATCCAACGCGATGGGGCTACTTGGGCATGACTTAGTCTAAACACCAGTGACTACCAGGCGCAACTGTGGCATGTCGCTACCGGTGATTGCTGGCGATCTTGGCAAGGGCAACGGCACCCGGCCACCGCGCTGGCCCTCGCCGCCGACAGCCAAATCTTGAGCCTGCATCGGGATCAAACCCTGCGATGTTGGCAACAAGCTTCGGGTCCCCACCACTGGCGTCCCCACACCCGACTATCCCTGGAGGCCCCTCGCCCGATCACAACGGTGGTGGGGAACCACCAGGTTTGGGCCACCGGCGATGATGACGGCACCATTCGCCTCTGGTCTCCCCAAGACCACCGTTGGCTCGGGGAGCCGCTACGGCTGTCGGGAGCAATTACGGCCTTGGCCCTGAATGAACAAGCAACCTGGCTAGCCGCCGGGGATAGTACCGGTGCCGTCACCCTTTGGCATTTATCCAGCCAAACTCGCCAGTGGCAGGGGCTGGCCCACAGTGAGCCCCCGACGGTATTAGCCTTTTCTGCCGATGGGGAACGGTTATTTAGTGGCAGCCGCGATCGCACCATCCAAGCCTGGTCTTGCCCAATCGAGCCCCAGGAAGAATCCCCCGCCGAACCCATCGCCCAGCTCACCGGTCACCTGCGGCAAGTGCAATGCCTCTGGGCTTTCCCCCAGGGCAAACAACTCCTCAGTGGCAGTCAAGATGGCACCATCTACCTCTGGGACGTGGCTCACCAGCAGGTTCAGCACCAATGGCAATCCCAGGATCGACTGATCTACGGGGTGACCGTAGATGCTCAGGGCAACCCCTTGGCGATCGCCGGCAGCGCCCAAACCTTAGAAGTATGGGATATTCGCCGCGATCAGCAGCGCTTTACCCTCACCGACGAAGGCAGCACCCTCTGGCACGTTAGCCTCAGTCCCGATGGCCAATGCTTGTTAAGCGCCAGCCAGGAGGGCCACCTTCACCTCTGGCGGGTTGCGACCGGAGAGCATTGCGCCACCTTCAGAGTCGATCGCCCCTATGAAGCCATGGAAATTGGGGGATGCACGGGCCTCAGCCCAGTAGAGCGCGCGATCTTGCATACCCTAGGGGCCATTGACTGAGAGCGGGAAACCGTCATAACGAATACAGTCAACCAAGGTTTACATTTGTTAATATAAATACAAGGTTCTTTGATCGGAAGGAGATTCCAAATGGATATACCTACAGATTTGAGTCTAGAGCAGCAGTTTAATCTGACGGTTTATGAAAAGCAGATCGAAGGACTGAGTGCTGAGCAGGCGCAGGACTTCCTGCGTCAAGTCCTCCGCCAAATGATGCTCAAAGACAATGTGATCAGTTATTTGTTGAAAAAAGACCTTGCCCAGGCCTTTTAAGGTCATTCCTGGAAAAGACAATACCCGTAGGGGCGGGTATTGTTGATATCGATTGGCCGCACCTGGCACCTGGCTAAACCCGCCCCTACAAAGCCGGTACATTCCACCAGGTCGGTTATAGAAGATGCCACACCAGCCAACTGGGGTAGCGCACAACCCGTTCTGGCTGCCGAGCAGTAACGATGGCCGCATAAATGGGCCAAAAGCAAAAGGCAAGGTTGTAAACCAGGATCAAAAGGCCGATTAGCAATAAGAACGGCCAGAAGATCATGCCCAGGGCAATAATGCCGAGGGCGATGAAAATTCTGCCGATGGCCAGGAAAACCAGCCAGGCGATCGCGGTCATCACATAATTAGTGGCCTCTTTAGCGTTAGCTTTGGCCACTGGATCCTGGGTGCGCTTCAAAATCACAATGGGTACTGCCATGCGCACCAACCCTAAGATATTCGCCAGGATGGAATCGGAAAACAGCATAAATAGCAGCAGGCTCGCCAGCAGCGAAACGGAGCCATGGGCCAGCCCCGAGAGAATTTGAGGCGTCAAATCTGCCGGGGCCGCCTTAGAAATACCGACTGGGGAACGAGATCTGGTTTTCGTCCCAGCCCGTTGGCTGGGACGCGCCACCGGTGCATCCATGGCGAGGGACCCCTGACTCACCGACCCTGCATCAGGGGCAGAGGACGTCGGTTCCCCTAGGACAGGATTAATCAGGTCTTTCGGTAGGGTTTTGATAAAGTCCCTGGCCCAGGCACGGGTGCTTTCGCGATCGCTCTCCAGCATGGTCTGACAGAGCCCCATGGCAGCATCATATTGTTCGCTACCCTTGTACGCCTTGGCGAGACTGGTGCGACCCCAAGCGTAATTGGGGTAACTCTCATCGGTGCCGCCCATGAATGCTTCTAGGGTGGCTATTGCGGCGGCATAATTCCGCCGCCGTAGCTCCTTGATGCCCGCTTCCAGCAACTGCTCAGCGGCCTCCGAAGCCAAGGGTTCAGTCAGGGACTGCGGGGTGATGTGATCCGACAATGGGTCAGCCATCCCATCGGTAACGGTAGATGGCACCTCAGCAACAGGTACTACGGCAGGTGTTTCTGGGGGCGCTGCAGGGGCGGGCGCAGCCGGTATTTGGGTGAGCATCTCCGTTGCCCACTGGCGCATCTTAGGATTGTCCGCCTGGGTGAGTTGCTGACAGAGGGCTTGGGCTTTAGGTTCCTGTCTCCCTTTCAAGTAGGCCCGTACCAACCAAGCCTGGGCTTGCCAGCGGGTTGGCCCATGGGTCTCAGGATCTTGACAGAGGCACTCTAGAATCTCAATTCCGGTGGGGATATCCCCCTGTTTCAAAGCTTGAATGCCCTGCTGTAGTGAAACGGCTGCCACGCTGTGGATCCTCTCAAATAGGGCGATGTCTCAGGTGCCGCTATGCTAACTCACGGGATCTAATGACAGTCTCCCAATGGATAGGATTGTTCTTTTCGGAAGTGGGTAATCTGTTGACATCCACTGATCGCTTAATTATTCTGCCCTCCTTTTCAGGGATCCCCTCAGCACCCTGGTCGAAATCAGCACCCAAAACAGAGATCGCCTGTGGTTTAGATCCCCAGGGCTCCAGAATCTATCGATAGATTAAGACCAACTTAATGTTTGAGAAAGTGGGGTTGCAGACATTTCTATCCGGTCATAATCCTTGTAAAGAAACAACTCTTCCGAGTTCATGGCTTACCCCCCCTAAAGACTGCGAATGTTGTTTGCCAAACAGTTACAGCACCCTCACTGCACACACCAGTTCATCTTCAACCCCGTTCACCTTGAAACCCGGAGTCCTCCTCACCCTTGTCTTGTATGACCTTTGGGCTATAAGCCCTCTCCCACAGCGAGCTGCCGTTTATACACATCTCATGGACTCGCTCGAAATGCTGCATTGGCCCCCTCTGTCCCCCCAATTCTGGGGGGAGACCGGAGTTCACAGTCCCCCAGGAATAGGTCCTTCGGGCACGCTGCGCGAGGGGGGCTTAAAGCCCTGTGGGCAGAATTGTCGCAATGCGAGGAGATCCCCTACACCGAGATTCAGCGCAACCCAAAACAACGGACCTTCAGTAAATATTCGGTTTCCGCATATTCATACAATGCAGTATACAAGCACCATACGAACCCAACAGGCAACAGGAAAAATCATCCCCCTGAGAGATTAAATGCAAGGGCACTGAAATCCCTTGAAGACTATGGAAATGAGACCCTAAAATCCAAAATACGCATCAACCTGCACTCTACCTGGGAAGGCTTTAGCAAGCAATGAAATCAAAAGGCGCACTTGTTTTTATAGAAAAGAGAAAAATTTTTTGGGGATTACTGGAAGACCAATTATATACCGTTGGTCGATCCTCCTCTGATGATTTCTTTTTAGCATCAAAGGGGATATCTAGAACCCACGCATCCATTTGCTTAAGAGGTGACTCTTTTTGGATCATTGATGGCAGCATCAAAGGAAATTCCAGCACCAATGGTCTTTTTGTGAATGGGGAAAAGGTTTCTTTACATCGGCTCAAGACCCACGACATTATCACCTTTCACAAGGATTCAAAAGCTATTTTCTTTGATCAAAAAGACAGCCTTAAATTTGACGACGAGTTCAGCTCCTTCTTGAATCATCTCACAACATTTCTTAGTCAGGATGCTGAAAATACTTCTGAAGCAAAAACTTAAAATCTGGGGCTGCAATATCTCAAATCCAGGATAGTCATCTACATCCACAAAAAGATGATTTGACCGGTCTTCCCAACAGAAAAGCCTTTCTGTCGAAGGTCGAAAAAACCCTAGAGATCAAGAAAAAGATTTCAGAAGATCATCAATTTGCAATCTTCTTCATTGATGTAGATCGCTTCAAGATGATTAATGACAGCTTAGTCATCTGGCAGGGGACAAGTTCTTGATAGAGTTGGCAGAACGTTTCAAGGCTTGTATTCGTCCGTATGATATGGCCGCCAGATTGAGCGGTGATGAGTTTGCCATATTACTCAATAATATCGAAGGATTAGAAGAGGCAATCACAGTGGCCAAACGATTGCAGAGCAACATTGCCAAGCCACTCACCCTGATTGGTCAAGAAGTTTATCCCAGCATTAGCATTGGCATTGCATCGAGCCAGTTGCCCTACGAAACGGTGGAAGACATTCTGAGAGATGCTGACACGGCAATGTATAACGCCAAAAGAGCAGGGAGATCTAGGTTCGCCGTATTTGATGAAAGCATGCATCAAAAAACCAAAGAGTTGCAGCAGCTAGATAGTGATTTGAGACATGCCGTTGCGAATCAGCAGTTGCAACTTTATTATCAGCCCATCATTTCTTTAGGCTTAAGAAAGTTAGTGGGCTTTGAAGCCTTAATTCACTGGAATCATCCAGGGCGAGGGCTGGTTAGTCCTGATACGTTTATTCCGATCGCAGAAGAAACCAATCTCATTTATCAGATTGGCCTATGGGCCATTCAGGAGGTCTGTTGGCAATTGGCCTCCTGGAAGAAGAATGCCGCCATCCAGATCCCCTTGTCGGTCAATGTGAATCTCTCCGCTCGGCAGCTATCCGACAGCAACTTAGTCAGGCACATTACGGAAACCATTACAGAGCATGGCATTGCCTCCGATGAGATCAAGCTTGAAATCACCGAAAGTATTGCCATGGAAAATAGTCAGCAGACTATTAAGGTGTTTAGTCAACTCAGGCAAATTGGTGTGCCCTTAGAGGATGTTTGAAAAGTTATTCGGTGTCAAAATCGCTACGCGAGTCGCCGCACCATGATGC
>JAQCKL010000363.1 GCA_027592485.1 Cyanobacteriota bacterium | reverse complement strand
CCGAACCCCTGTAGGAAGGGGACCGGTAAGGCTTTTTAGAAGCCAAGGGCAACGTATTAATTGTGTTAGTCGTGGGTCGGTTCATGGTGAAATCACAATCGGGGCAGATTGTAGAAGGGGCACGATCGAAACATCACCCAGCAACTCTCCTCCGCCAAGATGCAACGGGCAGCTGGGGCGAATGCTAGCCTAGGATAAGTACTTTCTTAAAAAAATTCCAGACCCTAATTCTGCCGCCATGAGCAAGATTGTTGTAGGCCTCTCAGGGGGGGTAGATAGTTCCGTTGCAGCGGCCACGCTGCAACGCCAGGGGCATGAGGTGTTGGGACTCACCCTCTGGCTGATGAAAGGTAAAGGCCAGTGCTGTTCCGAAGGCATTGCTGATGCGGTGCGTCTCTGCGATGAATTGGGCATTCCCCATCACCTGATCGACAGTCGCGAGAGCTTTCAGCATTACATCGTCGATTATCTGGTCGAAGGCTACGGCTCAGGGGTGACACCGCTACCCTGCTCCCAGTGCAATAGCTCGGTCAAGTTTGGACCGATGCTGGCCTATGCCCGAGAGCAATTGGGGGCGGAGGCGATCGCCACCGGACACTACGCCCGGATCACCTACGACCCTGAGCAGCAACGGCACCAACTGCGGCGGGCAGTGGATCTGAGCAAAGATCAGTCCTACTTTCTCTATGACCTCAGCCAAGACATGCTGGCGGGTGCCCGTTTTCCCCTGGGGGAACAGACCAAAACTGAAACCCGTTCCATGGCCAATGAACTCGGGCTCCACACCGCCGAGAAACCAGAGAGTCAAGACCTCTGTCTGATTGAGCACCATGGCTCGATGAAGACCTTTTTAGACAAATACTTGGCCCCTAAACCCGGTGATATTGTCGATACGGTCGGGCGCGTCCTCGGGCAACATGCTGGCATCCATCACTACACCATTGGTCAGCGTAAAGGGCTGGGGATTGCCGCCGCCAATCCTCTCTATGTGGTAGCGCTTGATGTGGGTCGTAATCAGGTGGTGGTGGGCGATCGCGCCAGTGTCCATCATCCTGAATGCACCATTCAACGCGTAAACTGGGTGTCGGTTGCACCGATGACCACCCCCCAACCGGTCACCGTTCAGATTCGGTACCGCTCCCCGGTAGTGCCCGCCACTTTGGTGCCACTACCGGGTCAAGATCCCGCCGGCACTAACCGAGTAAAGCTTGTCTTTGATGAACCCCAATTTGGTGTCACCCCTGGCCAAGCTGCCGTTTGGTACAACGAGGACATCCTCCTGGGTGGGGGCATTATTGAGCCCCTGCCGCCCCTCAATGCCCCGATCAACGCGATGGCTAACGCCGAAGTCGGGCATTCTGGATCATGACTGGGGAATCCCCTCGGTGTAACTACCGCAGTGAAGAGACTGCAGACATTAAACGCACACAGTTAAGAGGACGGTATTTTGAGTTCTATAGCCAGCAACCCTCCCCACGGAGGGACCCTCATCAACAGAATCGTTAGCCCTGAGCAACACCAAGACTTTTTGAGCAAGGCTGAGAGCTTGCCACGGGTCACCCTAGATGAACGGGCCTTTTCGGACTTGGTCATGATCGCCATTGGCGGATTTAGCCCCATCAATGGCTTTATGGCCCAGGATGACTACAACACTGTCGTCACCGATATGCGCATGGCCGATGGTACGCCCTGGGCTGTGCCGGTGACCCTGTCTGTCGATGAAACCACTGCAAATGCCCTGAAGGAAGGGGACCTGGTGCGCTTAGATGACACCACCGGTCGTTTTGTCGGTGTCCTAGAACTAACCGAAAAGTACACCTACGACAAGGTTAAAGAAGCCACCCACGTCTATCGAACCGACGAAGATAAGCACCCAGGGGTGAAGGTCGTTTACGACCAAGGGCCGATCAACTTGGCTGGCCCCGTGTGGCTCCTAGAGCGCGATCCCCATGCCCTATTCCCGGCCTACCAAATTGACCCCGCCGCTTCTCGGGCGATGTTTGCGGAAAAGGGCTGGAAAACCGTGGTCGGCTTCCAAACCCGTAACCCCATTCACCGCGCCCACGAATATATTCAGAAATGTGCCCTAGAAATTGTCGATGGGCTCTTTCTACATCCCCTGGTTGGTGCGACCAAATCGGATGATATTCCTGCGGATGTGCGGATGCGGTGTTACGAGATCATGCTGGAGCACTATTACCCCCAAGATCGGGTAATTCTTGCGATTAATCCTTCAGCAATGCGGTACGCTGGCCCTAGGGAAGCAATCTTCCATGCCTTAATCCGGAAGAACTATGGCTGCACCCACTTTATTGTGGGCCGTGACCATGCTGGGGTTGGGGACTATTACGGGACCTACGACGCCCAGTACATTTTTGACGAGTTCCAGCCCGGTGAGCTTGGGATTACTCCCTTAAAGTTCGAGCATGCGTTTTATTGCACTCGGACCAGTACCATGGCCACCAGCAAAACCAGCCCCAGCAGTCCTGAGGAACGCATCCATCTATCTGGCACCAAGGTGCGGGAGATGCTGAGACGTGGGGAACTCCCTCCCCCCGAGTTCTCTCGACCTGAGGTGGCGGCTGAACTGATACGGGCAATGCGAGTGGCTCAAGCCGTCTAAGAAAAGAGACAGGATCACTGTGGCGCTAGGACGACGGGCGTTTTTACAACGGTTAGGGGGAGTGCTCTCGGTACTCGGCCTCATCGATCAGGGCCTGATGGGTCAAACAAGAACCTATCAAGAAGCCTTGGCGAAACCCGCCAATCGTCGCCTGGCGCTCCTGATTGGGATCAACACTTATCCCGAGTCAGCTTGGCAAGGGGGAACAGGCAACGGCAAAGGTCTTTTCCTGAAAGGCTGCAAGACCGATGTTGCTTTGCAACGGGCGCTGTTAATTCACCAATTTGGCTTTGCCCCCGAAGATATTGTCACCCTGGTTAATGGCGAAGCGACTCACGCTGAGATTTTGAAGGCCCTTGATCAGCATTTAATCAGCCAGGCTCAGCCAGGGGACACGGTGCTGTTTCACTTTAGTGGGTTGGGTAGCACGGTACAGCTGAGTGAATACCCCAATCAAGTTTTTTCGACTTTGGTGCCGGTGGATGGGGTTCTACCGAAGGCCTCCTCGCCCATGGTGCGGGATTTATTTGAATCGGTTTTGGCCGAGCGGCTCAGCCAGGTGCGGACCACCCAAGTGGTGACGGTGATCGACGCCAGTAGCGCCACCCAGGGGCTGCCATTACGGGGGAACTGCCGGGTGCGCTCCCGGCCTTGGGCTCCCACTGGAGAATTGCCGCCTAGACCCGCTGATGGAGTTGAAAATAAGTCTGATCCGTTGGCAGTGGTGAGGACCGGGCGGTCACCGAATTGGCCGGGAGTTGTGCTGCGGGCCAGCACCCCTGATACACCGGCCCTAGAGAGTGATTGGGACGGGTTTAGTGCCGGTTTGTTTACCTATGCCCTCACCCAAACCCTCTGGACCGCTCCCTCTAGCTCGTCTAATGCTGCGGTGCTCCGGCGGCTCAACACCAGGGCGGAGCGCTGGGTAGGACAAGGGGCTATCCCAGCGATTTTGGGTAATGGCAGCGCTTCCCCGGACAAAATGTTATACGGAGTTGACCATCATCAACCCGATGCTGTGGATGGGGTGGTGCTATCTGTGAGCCCCGGAGGACAGAGTGTCAGAGTTTGGCTAGGAGGTATGGATGCTAAGGTTTTGGCCCATAGCTCGGCCCTCTGGCTATGCCCCACGATGCCTGCTCACCGCGCCCCTTCATCCCCCATGGCGCTGTTGGTCCAAAACCGGATGGGGTTGACAGCCCAGGTTCAGGTGGCGGCGGGCACCACGCCTGTTGAGGTGGGCGATGGAATGGTTGAGGTGATGCGCAGCCTAGGGCGGGATATTCCCCTCCATGTGGCTCTAGATCAGGGCTTAAAACGGATTGAGCGGGTTGATGCCACCAGTGCCTTAGCGGGCATGCCCGACATTGCCACCGCGATCGCAGGGGAGCAAATGGCTGATTGCGTCTTTGGGCAACCTTTGGCTGAGTCAGCCCCGACCCTAACCGCTACGGCCATTACCAGTGGGGATGGGGCGGCCCTAGAGGCTCCGGCCCCAGCGGATGGACAAAGCCAGGTAGGCTATGGGCTGTTTTCCCCCAATCAAACGCCCCTTCCTGGAACGATCAAGGATAAAGGGGAAGCCGTTAAGACGGCTGTGGGGCGGCTGGGCGATCGCCTCCAAAGTCTTTTGGCAGTCAAGCTGTTAAGGTTGACTCGCAACCCCACGTCATCAGCCCTGCCCGTTCGCTTGACCACCGAATCGGCTGAATCAGCCAAGCAAATTTTGGGCGGTGAGGAAACCAGTAGCGCTCGGCGATACCGTCGTCAGGCCACTCCACCGGAGGAAATCGCACCGGTGATGGGCTCCCCTGATCAAGGCATTCGCCATTTGCGGTTTCGCATCCAAAACCTGGGTCGTCGCTCTCTCTACAGCATTGCTCTGGCGCTCGATCACCGGGGCAATTTATCAATTTACTGCCCCAATGTGGCAGAATTGCCCTCCCAGGAAACTTCTGCGGAGACGACCGTTGCCACCGTTCAGTTGGTCCCAGAAGCCCAACAGGCTCTCCCTGCCGGAGATACCGGTTGGTTACTCAAACCCTTGGATGAAAGCTTGGAAATCTTTACGGTGTTTGGGATCACGCCCTTCCGTCATACTTGGGCGGCATTGCAAGCCCAGGGGGGTGTTTTTCAGCGCGATCGGTTCATTCCCATCCGTACCCCCTTGCCGATTGTGCAAGCTGTGCTGATGGATCTCGATGCCGCTAGCACGGAGGCAAGGGAGGCCATAGCGGTGGAGTCCAATCCAGCTACTTTTCAGCTGTGCTCCAGCGCCTGGGCGACCCTATCCGTTAGAACCAGTTAGACCACGTTGCTTCTGTGCTAGGTATCAGGGCAACCTTAGGGCGTTGCTTAATCAAGGGATGAATCTATCTTTGTCATGCTGTAGGCGTAGCCGCACCAGAGGTGCTACGAAGTCTTCGCAGTGAAGCATCTGTCGGGATTCTAAGCCTGCGGCAGGCTGCGCCAACGCGCCACTCCGTTGCGCTCTGAATGACAATTCATACTCCGAACTGGTGTTTAGACTAAGTCATGCCCAAGTAGCCCCATCGCGTTGGATAGGGCTACTTGGGCTGTG
>JAQCKL010000362.1 GCA_027592485.1 Cyanobacteriota bacterium | reverse complement strand
CATGGCACTCACCGGAGATGGGAAATGCTTCTAGCTTATGTCTTAATGCAATTGGCGACTGCTATATCCAGACCGGACGGGTGTTAAAAACCCTCCGGGATCATGACCGGGCCATTTGCGCCGTGGCCCTAAGCGGCGATGGCAAATGGATTGCCAGCGGCGGGGTGGACCAAACCATTCGGATTTGGGATATCCGTTCCGGCAAACTGCTGCAGTCCTTGGGGGGGCTGCTTTCAGGGCATTCCGATACGATTACAGCCCTGGCCTTTCACCCCAACAGCCCGCTGCTGGTGAGCACCAGTCGCGATTGGTCGGTGCGACTGTGGGATTTGAAATCGGGCAAAGAGGTTTATAGCCTGAAGGATCAGAAAGAGGCCCTTTTAGCCTTGGCAATCAGCGGGGATGGTAAAACCATGGCCTATGGGGGCACGGGCAAGCACATTGCCCTGAGGCAAATCAAAACGGGCAAATCGGTGCGATCTCTCCCCATCAAGCCCCCTGCCATCTCCATGGCCTTCAGTCCCCAGGGCGATCGCCTCGCCGTCGGCCATGGCAACGAGATTTTACTGTGGGATTGCGATCGCAAAAAGACCCTCGCCAAACTCAAGGGCCACAGTAAAGCGGTCAGCGCCTTAGCCTTTAGTGCGGACAATCAGGTCTTGGTGAGTGGCAGTCACGACAAGACCCTCAAACGGTGGCAGGCCCATACGGGCGCTCCCCTCGATACCCTCACTGGCCATCGCGCTGAGATTTTGGCGGTGGCCTGCAGCCCTGACGGCAAATGGATGGTCAGCGGCAGCGCCGATAAAACCGTCAAGATTTGGCAGGGGAGTTAACCCGATCGGGTTTAGGGGGGACCCGCAGCAAACGCGGCAGCAGAATTTTGGGGTTCCCCTATCCTCTGGGTTTACGGCTCAGACTCCCCCTCCTCATGCAAAGCAGAGGGCTCCCTGGGCTCGGTGCTGGGCTCGGTGCTGGGCTCGGTGCTGGCCTCTCTGCTGGTCCCATCGCCGCCCCGAATCAGCTGGCTGACTTGGTTGAACACCGTGCCGAGCTTCCCATCCTCTAGCAGGCTGTTGATCAGCGCCAAGCCACTGGTGGAGAGCAGCAGCTTATTGATATCGCCAGGGCCATTGCCATCGCCATTCGCCCCAGGAAAAGAATAGATGCGGGCATCGCCAATCACGCCCGGCTGCGGGGCCAAAGCCTGGAGCACTTCGGGGAGGCGATCGGCCAGTTGGGGCCAAATCTGGGCAATCACATCGGCGGTCAGGTTGGCATTACTGATGGCGTTGCGGGCCTGGATGCGGGCTTCGGTGCCCTGGGCTTCGGCCATGGCCCGATCCAGCTCGGCGGCGGCCAGGGTGCGGATGGCTTCGGCTTCTAGCTCGGCGGTTTGGCGGGCAATTTCCGCTTGGCGGCGTTTGCGGAACACGTCAATTTCGACCACGTTTTGGTCAGAGATGCGGCGCTCCTGGGCGGCTTGCTCGGCGGCAATTACGGCCAGTTGCTGCGATCGCTGGGCTTGCTCAACAGCGGTGGCGGTTTGGACGGCGGATTCGGCCTGGGCGCGGGCGGCTTCTGCCTCAAAGCGCTCGCGCTCCCGCTCAGCCACGGCGATCGCGGCATCTTCTTGGGCCACCTTCGAGTCTTTTTCGGCCTCCGCCAGCTCGACTAAGGCGAGATATTGGGCGGAGTCCACCGCTTTTTGACGACGCACCTCGGCCACATCCGCCTCTTCCCGCTGGCGAGCCTGGGCCACCTTCAGGGTTTTTTGGCGTTCCTCTAGCTCAATGTCCGCATCGATTTGGGCTTGGCGGACGCTGAGCTGCCGCTGAATTTCCTCCTCTTCGACCGCTTTTTCCTGGAGGATTTTGGTGCGCTGGGCGGTGGCGGCTTCGCGATCGCGCTTTTCTTGAATTTCCCGTTCCCGCTCGGCCTTCAGGGATTCGATTTGTAGGTTCTGAGCCAGCTTGGCATCCTCCTGGTCTTGGGTGATTTCCAGGGAGCGCTTCTCGGCATCCAGTTCCTTTTGCTCGATCGCCACCCTTGTGGCCAGCTCCACCTCCCGCTTTTGCTGGATCGAGCGTTGGATGGTGGCGGTGCGTAGCTGCACCCCTTGGGCATCGAAGAAGTTGTTGGTGTCGTAGGTGTCGCCCTCCTCAATTTCAGAAATGGCGATGTTGTTGAGGGTCAGCCCCACTTTCTTGAGGTCCGGCTCAATCAGATTCAGCACCTCCTGGGCAAAGCCCAGCTTGTCGGAGTCGATCTCCGCCAGGGTTTTGGTTTTGGCGGCGGCGCGAATGCCATCGTCAGCCCGTTTTTCTAGGGCATTTTTAATGTCGAGGGGGGTGATTTTGCCATTGTTTGACAGCCGTGCCGCCGCCGTCAGCACATCCACCTCGGAGGCATTGATGCACACATAAAAGGTGACCCGCATATCCGCCCGCAGGTAGTCTTGGGTGCGCACCGCCAGCTTGCCGGTGCGTTCCACATCAATGGATATCTCGCGCAAGGGCACCCGCGTCAGCTCATGGAAGCCGGGCAGCACCACACAGCCCCCGTTGAGAATCACCCGCTTGCGCTTTTGAAAGACGCCGCCGGTTTTCACAAAGGCTTCGTTGGTGGGGGTGATCACATACACCCGCGTGTAGCCCCAGATCCCCAGGAGTAGCAGCACCACAAAGGTGACGACGCCGCTGGAGGCCAATACTCCCAGTCCCCCCAGTTGCGCGGTGGTCGGAGCAAGGGGCGTCACCGGAATCTCCGCAATGAATGCTGTGGGCTGGGTTGAGGTTTGGCGCTGCCAGGGGGCTGTGCTGGGTAGGGTGGGCAGGGTTTGGAGCAGGGTCAACCAATAGAGCATAGGGATTTCAACAGGGATAAGGGTCAGATTCTGCAGGGCGATCGGTCAGGAATGTTGATATGGGGTAGGGGGCGCGGTCTGGGGCGGTCTGGAAATAGCTCGGGTTCTAGGATCTCCTCATCAATTCACCAGACCCGCTGCTTTTTCCAGGGTATGACCGGATTTAACCCGGAGACGATTGCGCTGGGGCCGTGTTGCTCATCCAGCGGTCTTGGTCAGGGCTGTTGCGGGCAATCACCAAGTAGTAGTTCCGTTGGTGATCGATCACCAAGATCGGAGCCCCGTGCCGCAGGCTGATCGTCGCCCAGGTGGGGAGCTTGGCGCTGATGGTGACGAGGTTATGGGCGGCGTCTTTGACGTCGGCTTGGCCAATTTTGCCGGAATCCTCTAGGGGCACAAAGGCCGAGGTGACGGTGCCCCAACAGCCCACGAGGCGATCGCCGCTGGCATCTTCCCCAAAGGAGGCAAAGATGCGCCCAATCGGGTGGGAGAGTAGGCTGCCGACTATCACCGAGAAGGCGAGGGAGCCGCTGAAAATCCCGATGGAAATCAGGCCCGCTGGGGGTGATTCTAAGGCTTCCCCGATCGCCACATTGAAGATCCAACCCACAAAGCCCCACAGGGTCAGGTCGATGGCCAGCAGTAACAGCAGCGGGGTCCGCCCCACCCCAACCCAGGCCAAGACTTCCATGGGGCTAAAGCCATCCCCATCCCCATCGATACCAAGGGGGGTATCCACCTGGACATCCGCATCCACGTCGATATCCGCATCCCCATCGGCATCAAAATCCAGATCCCCATCCGCATCCATGTCGTCATCCCCTCCACCGGAGAGGATCACAAACAAGAACAGTAGGACCCCGGCAACGAGGAAAATCCAGTAGGGCAGGTTAGCGAGGCTAAAAAGCATGAATCCCTCAGACAACTCAGCCCTAAGATAGCTGGCCTACAATGAATTCAGTGGATTAGATAGGTTTTTTAACCGATGAAACCCAAACGACTGGGCCATGTGGCCATTTGTGTGCAAGATATCCCGAAGGCGGTGCAGTTCTACCAAAACCTGGGGATGGAGGTGGCTTGGCAGGATGCGGACTGGGCTTACCTCAAGGCGGGGGATGACGGCTTGGCTTTGCTGAGCCCCGGTTACCAGCAGGCCGGTCCCCACTTTGGGTTTGTGTTTAGCGATCGCGCCGAAGTCGATACCGCCTACGATCGCCTCAAAGCCGAAGGCGTTCACGTCACCCAAGTCCATGAGCACCGCGACGGCACCGCTTCTTTCTATGGTCGCGATCTCGATGGCAACTGGTTTGAGTACCTCTACGAACCCGTACCGGTCACCGCCGCCGCAAGGGTGTAAAAACAGGCTCGCAGTCTGTTGAGCCTTCTATTGGAACTGTGCAACGGCATGGTTCTCAAAACCAACCAGGCATCCCAATCCTGAAACGGGCGATCGCTACGCCGCCGAGACATTAGACCCAAACGCTTCGCTCAGCACCAACGGTAGCCAAATCTGAAAGGTCGCTCCTTGCCCCACCTTACTGTCAACGGCGAAGGTGCCCTGATGGCGCTCGACCACCACCTGATAGCTGATCGACAGCCCTAAGCCCGTTCCCTTGCCAATCGGTTTGGTGGTAAAGAAGGGGTCAAACAGGCGGTTCAGTTGGTCCTCGGGAATGCCAGGGCCGTTATCAATGAAGGTGATTTCGACCCCAGGGCGATCTTGGTGGCGAGCGGGTTGCGTGCCGATCACAATCGTTGGGGTGAGATTGGCATTGTGCTCTAGGGCGGTTTCTAACGCATCGACCGCATTCACCAGCAGATTCATAAACACTTGGTTGAGGGCCGACGGATAGCATTCCATCGGCGGCAGGTCGGCAAATTGGCGCTGAATGGTAATTTCTGGGCGATCGCCCTGGGCCTTGAGGCGATTCCCCAAAATCATTAGGGTGCTCTCAATGCCATCATGGAGGTTGATCCCTGGGGTGGGGGTTTCTTCCTGGCGAGAAAAGGTTTTGAGGCTACTGACAATGGTGGTGATGCGTCTCGTTCCTTCCTGCATCGAAGCCAGCAGGCGCGGAAAATCTTTCTTAAGGAAGTCTAATTCCACGGTTTTGATCTGTTTTGCCAGGACCGAGGGCGGATGGGGATAGGTGGCCTGGTAAGTCTCGATCAGCCCCAGCAGTTGCGTGACGTAGGTTTCCGCAAAATCCACGTTCCCGGCAATGAAAGAGACGGGATTGTTGATTTCATGGGCGACCCCAGCCATGAGTTGGCCCAGGCTCGACATTTTTTCCGCCTGGATCAAATTGCTCTGGGTGCGGGTGAGTTTATCCAAGAGCTG
>JAQCKL010000361.1 GCA_027592485.1 Cyanobacteriota bacterium | reverse complement strand
TGGGCAGTTGCCGCCAGGCGTTGACCTTGTCCCGCACACTGTTGATGAACAGCGATAGGTCATAGGTCTGGGACCCATCGGAGATGCCCTCGGTGTCGAACAGGGCTAAAATCTGCTGCTCGCCATCGTCCTTACCCCTACGGCGCTTCTTCGGCTTCGGGATCGGCGTCACAAATTCTGCCCGTCGCCGAAACGCCAACACCTGGTTGGTGGGCTGGCCATCGGCATCAAGTTCCCAATGCTGGGCTGGATACTCGTAGGGGGAATTGAGAATCGGGTGCTCAAAAAATCGATCCGTCATGAACCTGTGTTATCCCCTAGTACACCGAAGTCGCCACAACCCGTACCTCCTAACCTTGGCACTTAGCCATGATTAGGGACACCAACACCATTTAGGGACAACACACAGGAGCAAAGCGAGATTATCCCCAGAACATAGACAGAGTTCTATGGCATGGGTAAACACCCTGACGGGAAAGCCGGTGTCCTATCGCCTCGTGCCCACCATAATGCCCGGTTCTACGGGAAACTACCGGACTTCTCGGCCTATGGTAAGACAGTCCTACAGAACAGTCCTGTAGAGTAATCCTTCACCCACCGCCATAGCAGTCGCCAGTCCGGTAATGAGCGGGAATAGTGGTACGGGCAATGTCCTACGCCGCCCTAGAACAGCACAATGCTTGCAGAGAAAGGGTTTAAGACATTTCTCATCCCTCAATAGGTCAGTGCCCAGCGGTTATCGGTCTGACGTTAAACTTGGATGAGCCATACACCTGGGATAGAAGCTGTTTTATGCCCTTCATCAACCCCAAAACAGACTTTGCCTTCAAGAAAATCTTTGGCTCCCCCCAAAGCCAGCCCGTGCTGATTAGTTTTCTCAACGGGTTGCTCTATGACGGCACCGACACCATTCAATCCCTAGACATCCTCAACCCCTATCAAGCCCCCCGGATTAGGGGCATGAAAGATACCTATTTGGACGTCAAGGCGCAGCTCGCCGATGGCACCAGCGTGATTATTGAAATGCAGGTGCTCAATGTCGAAGGGTTTGAAAAACGGGTGCTTTACAATGCCGCCAAAACCTATTCCACTCAGCTCGGCACCGGGGATGATTACACCCTGCTCAACTCGGTGATTGCCCTGACCATCACCGACTTTGTGATGTTTCCAGAGATCACCGCCTATCGCACCTGCTTTGTCTTGAGAGAAAAACAAGTCCTGATTGACTATCCCAGCAGCGATCTGGAGCTGGTGTTTCTAGAGTTGCCGAAGTTTGAGCAGTCCCTCGGCCATCTACATAATTTGATGGAGCAGTGGCTCTTTTTCCTCAAGCATGCGAAGTCATTAACCGCCATTCCTGAGGAAATGAGCCAGATCCCAGCCTTTCGGCAAGCCTTTGAGTTTGCGAATCAAGCCAACCTCTCACCGGAGGAGCTGGAAGATTTGGAGCATCGGGAGATATTTATCCATGACCAACGCAATGCGATTAAGCGGGCTTTGAATCAAGGGCGCGAAGAGGGGCGCGAAGAGGGGCGCGAAGAGGGCATTCGTCAGGTGGCGAAGCAAATGAAGGCGGCGGGCATGGCGATCGCCCAAATCGCTTCGATCACGGGTTTGCCCCCTAAAGATATCGAAACCCTTGAAATCTGAGGGCGATGACTCTTTATCCACATCTCTTGTTTTGTCCCGGTTGGGTGGGGCCGCTATGGCAAGCCCGCCCGCCGTCATCCGATGAGCCCCTGGGAGCGCTTGAAGCGGGCGATCGCTCTCCGGCGACAACCCTTTCCGGTACGGTGTCGTACCGTTGCGATCAGGTCGTCGTACCGATAGTGATTTGAATAGAGTTGTCGCTTATCCTAGTCGCCTGATTTGCACCGCACCCGTGCCCCTTCGCCAATGGCGTTGACGGGATGGGTGCGATAGATGCGGTGGACGGCATCGACATAGCTCTCGCGGGTGTAGGCCACAGCAGTACTCAAGAGGGCTTCGATCAATTTCTGGGTGAAGAAGGGGGAGACGGTGAAGAACCGCAGGGCCTGGACGGTCATGCTGGGCCAATCGGTGAGGATGGTGGCGATCGCCAGTCTTGCTTCGGGCTCTGCCCTGAACTCATCGAGGTGGGGCAGTATTTCGGGGTCAATGCGGGAGAGGTGGAAGGGGCATTCTTGCCAGGGCAACAGAACCTTTGCTGTCTTGGGTTTACCAAACCCTTGGGCCTTCGACACCTCAAAGACTCGGAAGCAGACAAAGGGCATCTGGTCGATGATGTTGAGGCCAAATTCAAAGACGCCTTGTTTGATGCCGCGAATCTCGGCAGCTTTCAGATTGCTTAGGCTGATGTGGAGTTCGCAGGAGTCGGCAACCCAGCTAAAGCGGGCACCTTCGGCTTCTTGGGCGGGGCTGAGGCGATCGCCAATGCTGATCTTTTCTAGGTAGGGCTCTGTCATGGGTTGGGCAGGCAAGGTCGCCTGTATGGTAGCAGGGTGTTCTGGGGAACGGCGTTTTGGGCTATCTCTTCCGCGAGTCGGAAAATCACGGCCTGGTCGCCTGCCTGCTCCTGTGTGTCACCCTAGGGGTCCATTCTGTGGTGAACGATTTGGGCCTGCGGGAGCACCACAAACAGGCCTACGACCGGGTGGGCCGCTGGGTGCTGGCGGCCTCGATCATCACCGGTTGGGTGATCGGTCAGGCCCTAGTGCTAAATCCCGCCGCGATCGCCACCATCTGGGCCTTAGTTGCCGGAGGGGTGATTTTGAATGTCTTGAAAGAAGAACTCCCGGAGGAGCGGGAGAGTGATTTTGGCACCTTTTTGGTGGGTGCGGTGGGGTATGGGGCGTTGTTATTAATGGTGTAGCCCTACCTGATCAAGGGGCGAGGGAGCAGGTTAGTTTTATGGAGATGGTGGGGGGCGGCTGCGCGATCGCATCCTGATGGCGACTCAAACCCCTGTGTCCTTAGGAGGCAAGGTCAAACTGTGGTGGCTATGGGGTGCGGGTGACGGATGCAGCCGCACTTGATGAGGCGATTTCGCCGGTGCTAGCCCATGACGGCCCGGCTCTCGTGGAGGTCCTGACCGACGTGAGCCTAATTTAGACAAAAAAAAGAGAGCCGCAAGCAGCTCTCTACCATCAGGGTGCATCTACATAACATAGTGTGACACAAATGCAATGGGGGGTCAAACCCCCTATTGCATTTTTTTTGCAATTTTAAGATTTGTTGGAGAGCAATAGAGCGCTGGCCCATTTGCTTAGGACACCTAGAATTGCCCTAAGCCTTCGCACAGAAGCAAAGGGGCTCGCAGTCTTGTTCTAACCGGACTGGCGACTGCTATATAACTAGGCTGCAATGCTTTGGCCACGTCGCTTAGGGTGCCGATTCTCTGTTTGACGCTTTGCACAACAGAAAAGTGCCTCGCAGCCTGCCCCGAATCGGACTGGCGATGGCCATCTCAAAAAAAAAGAGAGCCGCAAGCAGCTCTCCACCATCAGGGTGCATCTACATAACATAGTATGCCATAGATGTAACGGGGGGTGAAACCCCCTATTTGATATTTCTGCGAATTAGGGCTCTGCGTTCAGCTTGGGCAGGAGCAGCTGGTTGGTGAGTTTGGGGTCTACCCGACCGTTGGTCAGCTTCATAATTTGACCCACAAAAAAGCCCTGCAGTTTCTTCTTGCCCGCCCGATACTTGGCCAGCTCATCCGGATTGGCGGCCAGCACCTCGTCAATAATCGCCGCAATCTGCTCTGGGTCAGAGATTTGACTCAACCCTTGAGCCTCAACAATCGCCGCCGGAGAGCCCCCTTGGGTGAGCAGTTCTGGCAACATTTCCTTGCCAACCTTGTTGTTAATGGTGCTCTTGCTGATCAGCTGCACCATCTCCGCCAGCATCTCAGGCTTTAAGCCGATCTGGTCAATGGTGAGTTTTTCATTATTCAAGTAGGCGGCAATATCCTGGGTAATCCAGTTGGCGGCCAGCTTCGGGTCAGCGCCCACCCCCACCGTGGCATCAAAATACTCGGCAATGGTGCGATCGTCGGCCAAAACCCTTGCGTCATAGGCTGACAAACCCATGTCAGTTTCGTAGCGATGGCGTTTCTGGGCCGGTAGTTCCGGTAAGGCAGCCCGCCACGCCTCCCGCTGCTCTACCGACACCTCAATGGGGGGCAGGTCCGGTTCTGGGAAATAGCGATAGTCACTGGACCCTTCCTTCAGGCGCATGCTAATGGTGCGCTGGTTGCCCTCTTCCCAGAGACGGGTTTCTTGATAGATGGGCTCCCCCGCCTCCACCGCTGCAATTTGCCGCTCAATTTCGTACTCGATCGCCTTCTGAATGGCACTAAAGGAGTTCATATTTTTGATCTCCACCTTGGTGCCAAACTGCTCTCGCCCCACCGGTCGCACCGAAATATTCACGTCACAGCGCAGGGAACCCTCCTGCATGTTGCCGTCGCTGACCCCCAGATAGCGCACAATTCGCCGCAGCTCCTGGGCATATTCTGCCGCCTCTTGGCCGGAGCGCAGGTCCGGTTCGGAGACAATCTCAATCAAGGGCACCCCAGCCCGGTTAAAGTCCACCAGGGAATAGGTAGAGCCCGACAGGGTACTGCCCCCATGGACCAACTTGCCCGCATCCTCTTCCATATGCAGGCGGGTGATGCCAATGCGCTTGCGGGTGACCGCCTTGGTCTTTTTATCCACCAGTTCAATCTCTAGGGAGCCATGCTCCGCAATCGGCAGATCGAATTGGGAAATTTGGTAGTTCTTGGGTAGATCGGGGTAAAAATACTGCTTGCGATCGAACTTGCTGTAGGGAGCAATCTCACAATTCAGCGCCAACCCAGCCTTGACTGCATACTCCAGCACCTGTTGATTCAGAACCGGCAATACCCCTGGCATCCCCATCACCACCGGATCAATGTGGGTATTGGGATCAGCCCCAAACACCGTTGAGCTGGCAGAAAAAATCTTGGTTTCGGTACTCAACTGACAGTGGGTTTCAAGACCAATGACAGCTTCATACTGGGTTTTGGCAGGGGCAGCAGCAGTCATAAAATCTGGTTACTCAAGCAAACTGCCTTATTTTAGCGCTGACAGTCTCGCTGGTGCTGACGCAATCGGAGCAGATTGGGCTACACTCGCCCCTATAGCAGTCGCCAATTGCATTAAGACATAAGCTAGAAGCATTTCCCATCTCCGGTGAGTGCCATG
>JAQCKL010000360.1 GCA_027592485.1 Cyanobacteriota bacterium | reverse complement strand
ATTTTTAAAGCCCTAAAAGGGCTGAAGCCCTTGTCGGACATGAAGTCTATACTTTTTCAGCAAGCCCTTAATAGTGCTGGACTTTATGCCCCCAGGTACTAGGATCACTCTGATCCCTAGCGCACGCAGTCTTGTCCTAATCGGACTGGTAACTGCTATGGCTGTGCATTTTCAGCAGACTCAACTGGCTCAAAGGTGGGTTCACAGGCCACCGGAAAATTCACCGAGTTGGCAATAAAACAAGCGTGATGGGCTTCTTGATGGAGGCGTGCCGCCACCGCCCTGTCACTCTCCGCCGCCAACACCACCCGAGGCCGCAACACCACCGCCGTAAATCGTCCCCCCGCCGCCGTCTCCGCCATCGTCCCCACTGGTTCATCGCTGTAGTTGAGGACGACCACCTGATTCACCGCGCAGAGATGCAGATACCACAGCATGTGGCACCCGGATAGCGCCGCCACCAACTGTTCCTCTGGATTCGACCGACTCGGATCTCCCCGAAATGTCGGGTCTGAGGAGCAGCGTAAATCGGGCTTACCAGGAATCGAAATGGTGTAGTCGCGATCGTAGGCTCGATAACTGCTCGTTCCCTGGCCGCGATTTCCGGTCCATCGTAAGCTGACCGGATAAGAGTGGATTTTGTCTTGGCCGCTCACTATTCTGAGACCTAAAAACTTGGGAAAACCTAGGCATCCCTTGAGTGGAAGCAGCAGGCGCTGGCTTAACCGGCCTAAAGATAGGCCGCTGCTCAGCTAGCCGGTAACGAGGGTGGGGAATTTATCGCAATTCTTCCGGCAGTGGCATCGGCAGGATCTCTAAGGTTTCGGTTTTGCCATCCCGCAGGACCTCCACTTTCAATGGGGTGCCAATTTCGCTGGCATCCACCTGGAACTGCACCTCCGTCGGAGTCTCAATGGGAATGTCATTCACTGATTGGATGATATCCCCTTGCTTGAGCCCCCCTTCAGAGGCCGGAGTATTCTCCAAAACCCGCACAATAATCACCCCGGAATCAGCCTCTACAGTTAACCCCAACTCTTGGTCCTCGTTCAGCCGTTCACGGATATCTGGAGTTAGCATCACCATCTGGATACCGAGATAAGGGTGCTGAACCTTACCCGTTGCAAACAGTTCATTGGCAATGCGTTGCAGGGTCTCCACCGGGATAGCAAATCCTAACCCTTGGGCATCGCGTCGAATGGCGGTATTCATGCCGATCACCTCACCGCGATCGTTCAGCAACGGTCCCCCTGAATTGCCAGGGTTAATGGCCGCGTCCGTTTGGATAAACTGCACCCGTTTGTCGGGGATGCCCACTTCCGTGCTGGTGCGACCCAGGGCGCTAATAATGCCAGCGGTGACTGTATTGTCGAGGCCGAGGGGGTTGCCGATCGCGATCGCCCATTGCCCCGGCGCTAAATCTTGAGTGGTTCCTAAGGTAACCGTGGGCAGGTCGGCGGCGGCAATTTTCACTGCGGCCACATCGGTAACCGGATCGATACCCACCACCTCTCCCTCAAAGGTGCGTCCGTCGGTGAGGGTGACCGTTACGCTGGTCGCCCCTTCCACCACATGGGCATTGGTAATAATTTGGCCATCGGCACTGATCACGAATCCAGAGCCTGTGCCCTGCTGGGGAGTGCCTTCGGGAATGGGAACCTCATCCCCAAAGAACCGTCGGAAGAAGGGATTCTGAAAGGCGTCGGGAACATCCCAATTGGTATTTTCGGAGTCGATACGCACCACTGCTGACCCGACCCGCGCCACCGCATCGGCAATAAAGTTGGGGTTGTTTTGAGGAATAGCCGAGATACTTGCCCGCTCTGGTGTTGTGGGCGGATTGGTGGCTAGGGTGGTGATCGCGGCATCACCATTGGGCGCGATCTCGACGCGATTCCCATTGCGGCCCCAGGCTTGATGGCCGACCCAACCCACACCACACCCTAAAATTAGGGTAAGGGTGGTTAAACCCAACTGCTTTCGAGATAGGCCCATTCTGGTTTTCTCAGCGATGCAGAGCGATGTTCATCGCCTCTACTCTAGCGAAGATTCTTGCCCAGATCTTGATTCATGGGAGATCCCCTGTCCGAGAACGGTTAAGTAGCACCCTCACTGTCCTTTCAATAACTAGAGACATGGCCAGGAAAATTGTCCGGCCCTGAGCCAGGATCTTAGGTTTCATTGCCTATTTCAATGACTGAACCTAGAAAGGTAAGGCTTGGCAGGTCTGAGGATAGGGGTCTGAGGACAGGGGTCTGAGGACAGGGTGGAGATTTAACCCCAAGCTCACCTAGGCTAGGGTCAGTTAACTATTAGACCGCAAAGGTAGACATGAAGATATATCGCTCTCTCCTGTGGGTTTTCCCGTTCAGCCTCTTGAGTAATCTGGGTGCAGCGGCCTTAGCAACCACGATTGAACTCAACTTGTTACCTGTCAATGGTCCATCACAGACTTGCCCGGCAACGTTGGTCGCCCACGAAACCTTGCGGCCTTACTTTGAGGGTGGTTTTGCCACCGATGGCATGATTAAGCTGCGTGACATTGCGACCGATATTACCCTTTCCCAATCCGACCTGTTCAGTGCGAGTTGGGTAGGAACGCTCAAGCCTCAATATCGTGATTGCGAAGCTTCAGCCATCATCAACAGCATCGATGGGGAAGTCTTTCAGGGGCATTCTTTTCTGCGGGTGCAGTTGGTGGATGGTCAAGCCAGGGTTAGCCTCGATATGACGGGCATAGAGGATGCCAATGGGTACACCTCAGTGATTCTATTCAAGGGCATACGTGAGGGTAATCCTCGCTGGGCATGGGGTGGAACGGATTAGGATATCCCCGCCGATCGCGCGGAACTGGCGCGATTGTTAGATCATGGTGGCCATGGGATGGGTAGGAGATCCCCCCGTGGTGGCCTGGGGGCTACGTTGTTTCACAGGCTTTCCCCTCAACTCAAGCGAGGCCATGGCGACAAATATTCCTGAAAATATTCCTGAATCCGCGATCCATGGGGAGAATTCAGGGCTAAGCAACTCCACCATCGTTGATCTCAAAAAGCTTACGACCCATCCTGAAAACTACGACTTTTTCACCTTCAGGCCAAACCTAGAAAAGCTGATTTTGTCGGGTGCGGCTGGCACCGAGCACATCAGCATCCTGTGGTATACCGTCCCAGACGGTAGGGTGGGGCGGCATTATCATTCCATGACAGAGTCTGTCTATGCCATTGATGGCACCCAGACTGACACCCAGGGTGTTTATCCCACCGGTTCCGTCTACTTCAACCCCCCTGGCAGCGGCCATGAAATCACAGAGAGTACCGGTTTCTTTATCCTGGCCTATGCCTCCCCCCCTGACTTCGCCCATACTGACTTGATCGAGCCCTATACCCCGGTTCAAATCAATACTGCCGATCCCAATTTCGAGGCGATGTATCCGTTTAAGGATGTGCAAAGCGGTGTTCGGGTATACGACGTTCCCTTAGATCCAACAGGTGGGATGACGGCTCAGTTCATCCAGAGCGTGTCATTGGGGCACTACAGGTACACCGGGAATTACCTGCTGGTGCTCAAAGGCAGTTGCAACATCGACGGCACAATTTTTAATAAAGACATGCTGGTGGTCGCCACGACGATTGAGACGCAGTCCTATAACGTCAGTGCTGCCGCCGGCCATGCTTGTTTGGTACTCGGTCTTTCGTTCTAGTTTTTGTTTCAAGGCGGTGTTTCAAGGCCAAAACCATCTGTGTTGCCAGCGATATAACAGTTGCCAATCCGGTTAGGAGAATACTGCCAGCCCCTTTGCCTCTGTGCTCAGGATTCAGATCGACCCTAGGTGTCCTCAACAATGGGGCTATACCTACTGCATTTCCGCCCGTCGTACATAGGCCTCTTCCCGTCCCAAGGTCAGTTGCAGAGGCCGCCCCCCCTCCCGGCCCTTGACGGCCTCGCGGTACACCGGATATTCCGTTTGCACCGTCACTTGTTCTCCCCCCTGCTCAAAGGTCAGGGTGTACTGCACCGATTTATTGATTTCAGGGGCCGAAAATACCTCGCGCTTTTTGAGGCGAGCCTCCAAGTCATCCACCGTCGGTTTGGGGGGTAAGTCAGGCCACCATAGCCCCTGCTCGTCAGCACTGCCAAAGTCTGCCGCCACCGGCTGTCCATTGATGTTCACCCGATAGGACGAGCCAAAGGTTTCGATGCGACCTTCGCGGGGGCGGTCTGGGGTGACCCCCTGGGGTCGATATTCTGCCTGCCAGGTGTAGGTGGTCATGGCGGTGGCTTCATAATTGTCCGTGACGACAATGTCCTCCAAGCTGCCCGTCGCCAGCTGATCGCATCCGCCAAGGGCCACCAACCCGAGACCAACGGCAAGGCCAGTGGTCTTTAGCCAACCCTGCGTAAGGATTCCATTCATGGACAGTGGTACTCCAACCGGTGATGGGCGCTAACCCTACAGCCAACCTATCATTGCTGTTAGAGTTCTACCGTAAGCCCACTCTGTGGAACCAAAGAAAATTTCGCCGCTGTGCGGAACCGCTGGAGGGGTGCTTGTAGGTATCGGCAACACCGTTTGATCCTGTGGGTTTAAAGCCTCCACTCCCAAGCGATTCATCAGTGCATCCTCCACTCAGTTAAAGCTATGTCAAATCCCTCCCATCCCGTGTCTTCCCACTCTCCCCAAACCCGTGCCGAGCTAGATTTGCTCCATAGTGTTCTAGAGGCTGAATCTCAGCATTACTGGAACCCTCAGGATCCCAACAATGCGCCCTATTTGGCTGCCCTGGAAGCAACTTGGGAGGAGGAAGATTTTTCCGGGGCGACCCTGGCGGCTAAAGCCCAGCAGCTCTGGGAACAGGCGGGACAACTGTGGCCTGCATCTCCTTCCCTAGGGTTGCGCCTCAAGGCCGAATTTGAGTCCCGGATGCCTGCGGATCTGTTGGGGCAAATTGCGGAACGGGTGCAGGCGATCGCCGAAAATGGTCGCCCGTTACTAGACCAACTGGTGGCGGCGGTTGACGATAGCCTGACCGGTTGGGATGCCGGTGATCTGCGGGTGATTGCTCGCCCCATGGCCATGGCCATGCGTGATGGTCACGGCGACATTGTAGAGGCCACCCTCAATTCCATTCGCCCCGATGCCGATTGGGACGCTCTGTCGGATCTGGAAAAGGCTCGCCTCAGCCTCGCGATCGCCCGTTATGGGTTCGCCCATCTCAACG
>JAQCKL010000359.1 GCA_027592485.1 Cyanobacteriota bacterium | reverse complement strand
TAGCCGGGGGGGAGGGGTTGCCCCCTTGGGCGGCGGTCTTTAAGGCAGCCAACACGGCTTCGGCGCTGTCATAGCGCTGGTTGGGAGTGGCGCACAGCATCCGGTCCAAAATTGCCGCGATTGCCCCATTCACCTGGGCGTGGGGCTGCCAGTTCCAACTGTTGTTGTAGCTGTCGTAGAGATCCCCCGTTTCCTTGCCGGTCAGCAAAGTAATGCAGGTCACCGCCAGGGCGTAGAGATCGGTGGAAGGGTAAACGGTGCTCCCCGACATTTGCTCTGGGGGGGCAAACCCCATGGAGTAGATGCCAGTGGATTTTCCGCCAGGGTTGCTGGCGGTCGTCACCTGTTTGACCGCCCCAAAATCCAGGAGGTAGAGGGCACCGTTGCGGTGACGCATAATATTGGACGGCTTAATATCCCGATGGATGGTGCCATTTTCGTGGACAAAGGCTAACACCTTGAGCATTTCCACCAAAATCGACAGGACCTCCGACTGGGGAAATGCCCCCTGGCGGGCTAAGGTCTGCTCCAGATCTTCCCCCTCAATATATTCTTGGACCAAGTAAAAGTATTCTTCTTGAACATGGGGACGCTGCCCCGGCACAATCAGCGGGAAAAAGGCGTAGAGATCGGGGATCTGGCGATGGCGATTGCCCAAGTCTTCTAAGACGGCGGCCTCCCGCTCAAAGAGGGATTGGGCCAGCTGCAATTGGCTGGGATTCAAATCCCCTGAGGGCTGAAAAAGTTTCACCACGCAGGATCGCATGGTGGGGGTATAGCGATCTCGGGCTAAGTAAGCCGCCCCAAATCCGCCCCTGCCCAATAATTTTTCGGTCAGGTAGCGACCACTCAAAATTAACGGCATGCCACAGGCGGTACAAAACTTTTGCGGCACCGTTTTTATGGTGTTGCCCTGATCGAGATCGGCAAAGTGATTCTCCGGACGGGGGCAGCTGGGTCGAGTGCAGACAATCTCCATACCAATTGATGCGGCAACGATTCCTTGCCCTTAAAGATAGCCGACTAAACGAGGGCCGCTACTGACCCTGGGTAGATGGGGTTGAGGCCGCTGCCACCACACTTTGCTTAGACACCTTTTCCTTAGGCGTTTTGGTCGATTTACTAAATTCTAGGGGTCGATTTGTAAACTGCGGCAAGATCTCGTGGGTAAAGGCTTCTGCCGCCTTAGACCGATAGCGGCTGGGGTTGAAAATCACCGATAGGGTGCGATTCACAACCACAGAATTAATTCTGGCCCGATGGATCATGCCCATTTGCAGCTCTTTCTCAATGGCAGAGATCGACACAAATGATACCCCTAACCCTGCTTGCACGGCATTTTTAATCGCTTCGATCGAGTTCAACTCCATTTCAATTTGCAACCGTCGGGTTTCGATGCCGCAGCGGGTGAGCACTTGGTCAATCACTTTGCGAATGGTGGACTGGGAGTCGAGGGCGATAAATTTGAGCTTATAAAGATCATCGCGCTGAATCACATCGGTGCTGGCCAGGGGGTGATGCATGGGCAGGATCAAGGCCAATTCATCTTCCGCATAGGGCACAATTTCCAGGGAATCTTGGAGTTCACCGGGCACCTCGCCACCAATAATGGCGAGGTCTACCTGCCCATTCGCCACACTCCAAGAGGTCCGGCGGGTGGAATGGACATGGATCTGAACGGCCACGTCGGGATATTGCTGCCTAAATAGGCCAATCATCCGGGGCAGCAGATAGGTGCCCGTGGTCTGGCTGGCCCCCACAATTAAGGTGCCCCCCTGGAGGCTCTGTAGATCCTCGATCGCCCGGCAGGTTTCTTGGCATAGGCTGAGAATGCGATCGCCGTACTCTAGGAGTAGATGCCCGGCCTCCGTGAGTTGGGCGCGTCGCCCCCCCCGGTCAAATAACGGTACATTGAGCTGGCGCTCTAGGTTTTGAACCTGTAGGCTCACTGCCGGTTGAGAGACATACAAGCTATCGGCAGCTCGCTTAAAACTCCCCTCGGTGGCGATCGCTTTAAGAATGCGCAACTGATCCAGGGTAAACGGCAGATCGGCAGACATAATGCTCCATCCGAAAGAAAGGTAAAGGCAAAGGACGATGCAGCCACTCCGTAAATCCCCCCCATTCTGGGGAAAACCCATTGGTGCCCCTGGATTGGGAACAGTGGTATAACAGCGCCGGGATCACCAGCATCCTTAGGGTACTCCCTGGATGGGAGCACCAAACACAACTTACAGCGAAACCTCAAGCAGGTATGAAGCGGCAGGTTATTGAAACATTCCTCAACCTATCAGCCATAGTCGGTATGACCCTGATGGATGATGGTCGTTCTCGTCCCTATTTCTACGGCATTGATAGCCTGCTCAATGCCCAGCAGCTAGAGGCCCTGACGCTGTCAGCCCTGAACAGCCGGCGTGATGCCACGGCCCATTATCTAGGCAAAATTGCGGTGGCTAATACCTGGCGTAGTGCCCGTCCCGCCGCCGATTGTTTAACGTCCCTCACCCTAGATCGTAATGGTCACCTTGCCCTGGAGGATACGGCTGCCCCACCAACGCCCCATATTCCCGTAGATGATGACACCCAAGCCGTCCTGCCGCTCTGGGTTGAGGGCTTTTCAACCCGCTGTGCCCGGATGATTCGAGACTATCGAAAAATGGTGCTGACACCGGGGTCGAACGCAGCTCAGCGGGCGGCACTGCAAATTTCTTAGAACCTCTAAACCATGGCAAAAACCATCAGGCTAGAACCCATTGCCCAGAAAAGTACCATTGCTACCAATGGCAACTTGCTCTCGGCACTCCTTAACAAGGATTTAGACGTCCTGAAAGAATGCGGGGGCCGAGGGATGTGCGCCACCTGCCACATTTACGTTACCGAAGGCATGGAGGCCCTGACCCCAGTTAATCGCCGGGAGCAACGCACCCTCGAAGTGATTACGTCTTGCAACACCAACTCTCGCCTCGCCTGTCAGGCCAGAGTCTTAGGAGAGGGGATCGTAGTGGAACTTCCCCCCGGCATGTACGTAAATTCTCTGCAGGATATTGAGGCGTTGATTGGCCGACGGGCCGAACAAAACCTCCTCCATCCGATCACCGGGGCGGTACTGGTGGAAGCCGGTAAGCTCATCACCCGTTCCACGATGATGCAGTTAGAAAAAAGCGGCGATAACAAATTTAAAATCAATGAATTTTTCAACCAATCCTCTGAAGCGTAGGCGAGTGGTAGGGGGACGAAATCAGCGAGCTTTCTGAGATCTGCTAAGGTATCTGCAATTCGGTTTGCCATCCCTGCCCACAGAAGCGGCCTAGAGACGCGATGTCAGCCTCCCTTAATCTCAATCCCCGTCAACAACGTATTCTTTGGGCTACGGTCCAGCACTATGTGTCTACCGCTGAACCGGTGGGTTCCAAAGTACTGGCTCAGGAGTACAACCTCCAGGTGAGCCCAGCTACGGTGCGGCAGGTAATGGGGGTCTTAGACAAGGCGGGTCTACTCTTTCAACCCCATACTTCAGCGGGACGGGTGCCTTCTGATGGGGGCTACCGGCTTTATGTCGATCACCTCATCCAGCCCTCTAAGGCAACGGCTCAGCAAGTGGGGGCCCAACTCTCTCAAACCTTGGATTGGGATGGCTGGAGTATGGAAGCCTTGCTGCGCGGTGCTGCCCAGATTTTGGCTACCCTGAGCGGGTATCTGACCCTGATTACGGTGCCCCAGACCAGTACGGCTCGGATTCGCCATGTCCATCTAGCTTTGGTCGGGCCGGATCAAATTTTGATGGTGTTGCTCCTCAACTCCCTTGAATCTCAGTCCATGGTTGTGCACCTCCCCCACGAAGCCGATGATGAGGCTCGGGACAGGGATACCCTAGAACGGGAGCTACAAATTTTATCCAATTTTCTCAGTACCCGTTTAGAGGGGCGATCGCTAACGGATATTGAGCATTTGGATTGGGGAGAGTTAGGGCGAGAATTTGAGCGGTATATCAACGGGGTCCGCTCCGCCATTCAAACCTTTGTCCGGCGGAGTCAATCAGCGAATCCGGCTCCGTTTGTGATTAGTGGTTTCGCTGAGGTGCTGAGACAACCAGAATTTTCTGAGCTTCAGCACATGCAGTCCATCGTCAATTTTTTAGAAGGGGAACAAGCCCAAATCTGGCCCTTAGTATTTGAAACAGTGCCGGGAGAACAATCCAACCGTCAACTGCGCATTTGGATTGGTTCAGAGAATCCTCTGGAGCCGATGCAAGGCTGTGCTTTGGTTTCCTCCACCTACAGTCGGGAAAAGATCCCGGTGGGCAGCATCAGCGTCTTGGGACCGACCCGCATGATGTATGAGGACACCATTGCAGTGGTTGAGGCCGCTGCTGATTATCTCTCTACCAACTTAAATCAGTTGGCGGGAGTCCCGACCGGGTGGGATTAGCCCCCCTGAAGGAAAAGCTTTTCCCCTCTACAATCAAAGGCAATGCCCGGCTTCAGCCCCGCTTGCCCCACGGACTGTGCTTATTACTGAAATTCTGGCTGTCTTGTCTATTGCTGCCGCCACAGGGTTGCGTCTGGCGCTCCCCCTGCTCTTAATTGGGGTCTTGTACGGCCCTAGCCTCTGGTCCCAAGTGCCCCTGCTATCGGTGATTCCCCCCAGGATTATGGTGGGATGTCTGGTCAGTTGGTCTTTCGCAGAACTGGTGCTCTCAAAAAAGCCTCGGATTCGGCGGATCTTCCAAAGCATGGAACTGGTGCTGAGTCCGCTGGTGGGGGCGATCGCTGGCATTACCATCGTCCACACCTTCAATAACAGGGGGCAATGGCACGGCTTGTTCGAGTCCAGCCTGATTGCTGGGGTATTGGGAGGGGTACTTGCCTTATTGATTCAGTTGGTGCAGGTGGGCTGGCTCTATCGATTTAATAGCCCGCCGCTGTGGGTGCTTTTTATCCAGGACTTTCTGTGCGTTTGCTTAGTTCTGTTTGCCTTTGATGCCCCGAGGGAAGGGGGGCTCATTGCCTTGCTGCTGCTGTGGTTAGCCCTGCGTACGTCTACCCTATGGCGACAGTGGTACCTCGCTCAGGCAGACCCCAACCACCGTCGTCACCCCCGCCGGTTTAAGCAACATCCTGATTGACAGGGGCTCGGTGATCCGAAAGCGAAAATATTGCAGTCGCCAGTTCACTTAGGAATGAGGATTTAATAACTCCGCCATTCTTGCTCCCTCTCCCAAACTTGGGAG
>JAQCKL010000358.1 GCA_027592485.1 Cyanobacteriota bacterium | reverse complement strand
ATCGGTAAACTTTAACTGACTACTCCTTTCCACAACAACTCCTGTTCTCAACCCCTGTGACACTTACTAATTCAGGAGACAGCTTTTTGGTTGCTTCGCCCATGATGGTGATGGAATAGATCACTGCTCTTTGGGTCTTAAGGTCAGCCGCAAAGCTGGCTTCGTCCATGCCCTGAACGAACTCCACCACATCTTGCCCGTATTGGTAAATATCAAGCAGGTAAGAGAGATCTCGATTCATAGATCACCTGATGGTTGTTGAGAATTTCCTTTCGGCGGATCCAGTTGCGATCCTGCTCTACGGTTTCCTTTTCAACGAGATCCACCTCCCGATGCAGCCAATCTTCTAGGTCGTACTCCAGCCCCACAAAACCCATCAGGTCAATGTTGCAGTCGGGGGTAAAGGTGACAAGTATGTCGATATCGCTGTCGGGGCGAAAGTCTTCCCGCAGGATGGAACCAAAAAGGGCCAGTTCGGTGATTTGGGCGTTTTGGCAAAACTCAGCGAGTTGGGCGGGGGTAATGCCCAGACGGTGATAGAGGGTGTCAATATTCATGGCGCTCTCCGGAATGGAGGGGGCAGGGCTGCCGTTAGCTCTATTGTGGACGACCGGGCAACTAAGTCACCTGAGTACGGGTTCAGGAAACCTGACTGAAATATCCCCTTCGTGGGCGGGGTGGGTCAATCCCCCTTGGCAACAAGCCGGAAACCCACCCCTAGCCCCTCCTAAGAGGGGAAAATCGGCTAAGCAGCGGTAGGTGCTCTAGACCCTCGCTTATCCCGTACTGGCTTCATTTAGGCCGAAGCCTCCCGCTTCGAGAAGTCCACATCTACGGAGGCGTTGAACGATCGCACAATTGAGACAATATTGTCCGCTTCATCATCGCTAAAGACCCCGTCCAGCCCCTCGGGATGGGTGTCGGTGAAGGGGGGCTCGTACAGTAGGCCCGGATCCATGAGGCCGTTTTGGGTTAGAAAGTCGATGATGTTTTCGACAAAGCGGATTTGGTTTGCGGAGATCGTAGTGCCTTCTAGGTAGCGGGCAAAAGCCTGCTTGGCGGCATTGCGGTCGAGCCCCACAATTTCCCGAATCAGCCGCTTCAGGCTTTTGATTTTGCCGAACACCGCTTCAAACCGCTGACGACTCTCGATCGCCTCAGCACTGAACAGCATCTCCTCCAGCGCTCCGAGATCCGCCTCGGTGAGGGGGACATTGCGCTTGAGCTTGGCAATGGTGATGTGGTCTTCATGGGCGCGGATGTAGGCTTCCACTTTTTTGCGGTATTGGTAGGGGCTGAAGCCGGTCTGATAGGTGGGCACCGCCACGTCCTGCACCTCGCCCAGCTCATCGGCAAAGTCGGTAATCACGGTGTCGCGCTTTTTGCGGTCGATAAATTTCACCAGCTCGCGGATCCGCACCCGAATATCCTCCACCATGGGCAGGGTGACATCGGCCCACCAGATTTCTTCCTGGGCGTCTTGAATAAAGGCCAGTTGCGCCTTAATCATCGGCACATCGGGCTTGGTTTCCAGTTGACTGAGGATATCCCGCACCCGATCGCGCAGCCGTTCATAGCTGTTCGATGTTTTGAGGATGGCGAGCTGGAGTTTCAAACACAGCAGGTCGAATTCCTTAGTCAGGGGGTTCTCATTGGGCAGGCCGTTGGGCAGGCTGGCCAGGGCATCGGCAATGGTGGCCGTGTCGTCCTCGCTGAGGCGGTTCCACCTTTCCCGCTCACTGAATGTCTCCACCTGCTGCAAACGCCGCCGCACCACAAAGTTATCGCGGGGCATGGTGGCCACATGGCCATGGAGTGAATCCAGCAACCCCGTACGCAGGTCCGTGGTGGATGGCTCAGTCCCCACGGTGTAGGTGCCAGAGGTGTCTCCGGCCTTGGGCGTGGTGGTTGGGGGCGCGGTTGGGGATTGGATCGCCAGGCGGGTCACCAGCTCTAGGCGGTGCTTCACCAGGCGGGTGGTCAGGGTTTCCGGCTGTTTTTGCTCGGCCTCGTCGATATCTTGCTCAAAATATTCAAAGTTGCCGCACAGGTCGAACACCAGAAACTCGGTCTTGTCATGGCCAGGGCCGAACAGGTCTTCGCAGGGGCGGGTGCCCCGACCAAGCATCTGGTTGAATTTCACCCGCGAGAACACCGGCTTGAAAAACACCAGGTTGACCACCTCCGGCACATCGACGCCGGTGTCGAGCATGTCCACGGAGATGGCGATGATCGGTTCCTTATTCATGTCCCCAAAGTCGTCCAGCAGGCTCTGGGCGTAGCCATCTTTGCTATCGATGATCTTGGCGAAGTGGCCTTTGTAGTGGGGGTAGTTGGCATTGAAGCGATCGCAGATGAATTGGGCGTGCTCGTGGTTACGGGCAAAGATGATGGTCTTGCCGAGGCGATCGCCGCTATTCACCTTCAGTCCCCGCTCCATCAGCAGTTCTAGGGCCTGGTCTACGGTGTCGATGTTGAACAGCCACCGGTTCAGGGCGGCGGCATTGATTTCCGTCGGCAGCTCGCCGGTATCCTCGTCGCGGAATTTCTCCTCGTATTCGAGCTGTTCCTTGGGGGACAGCTCGCTGTATTTGACGCCGGTGCGCAGAAACTTAAAGGGCACCGCCACCCCTTTGGGGGGGACCAGGTGGCCGTCTTTAACGGCATCATTCAGCTCGTAGGCAAAGGTGGGGACGCCTTGCTGTAACTCAAAGATGCGGTAGGTGTCGCGGTCTACCTCCGATCGCGGCGTGGCGGTTAGCCCCACCAGCAGGGCATCGAAGTAGTCAAAGATTTCGCCGTATTTTTTATAGATGGAGCGGTGGGCTTCATCCACAATCACCAGGTCAAAATACCCCACCCCAAGCCGCCGCTTCCCATCACCCAGGCGGTTGATGGCATTGAGTATGGTCTTGTAGGTGGAGAGGATCACATTGGCCCCTTCCACCGCTTTGGTGCGGGTCAGATCCACCGGGGTGACGGTGGGCAACTGACTTTGAAAGGCCCGGTAGGCCTGGGTGAGCAGGGCATTGCGATCGGCGAGGAACAGGACCCGCTGGACCCAATTGGCGCGTTTGAGCAAGTCCACCAGGGCGATCGCGGTGCGGGTCTTGCCGGTACCGGTGGCCATTACCAACAGGGACTTGCGGGTCAGTTCTTCCTCAAAGGTTTCGGTGATGCGGCGGATGGCTTCTTTCTGGTAGGGGCGACCGGCAATCGCTTCGTTGATTTGGGTGACGCGCAACCGTTTGCGATGGGTGCGGCGAAAGATCAGCCGCTCCAGCTCGGTTTTTTTCAAAAAGCCAAGCACGGGGCGGGGGATGTAGTTGAGGTCGTCCCACAGGTAGGTTTCATAGCCGTTGCTGTAGAAGATTACGGGGCGCTGGCCGTAGCGCTGCTGTAGGCAGTCGGCGTAGAGCTTGGCCTGGTGCTGACCACTGTCGGGGCTTTTACTGGTGCGTTTGGCTTCTACCAGGGCCAAGGGTTTGCCGTCATCCCCCCAGAGCACATAGTCCACATAGCCGCGCCCGGTATCGCCCGCCTTTTGGATGGGCATCCCCTGGACGGCTACTTCGGTGGTGTTGGGGGCACTGGCATCCCAGCCCGCCTCTTTGAGCAAGATATCAATCAGGTAATGGCGGGTATCGGCTTCGTTGTAGTCGTGGGTGTCGGCGGTGGCGGCATTTTGGGCGAGGAGGGCATCGCGTTCGGCTTTGGCCGCAGCCAGTTCGGCCTCGGTTTGCCGTTGCTTGGCTTCCGCTAGTTGGCGCAGGGTATCGGCTTGGGAGAGTTGCTCGGCTAGGGCTTGCAGTTGTTGGCGACTGAGGTCGGGGTCGGTTTGGGCAGGGCGGGGGATTTTCTCTCGCTCAAAGGTAAGGCTGGGCAGGGCTTTGCCGTTTGGCCCATAGAACCGCACGAGCCAGTAGGTGATGTGAAAGAGTTCTTCGGCCAACCGCAGGGAGTCGCGCTCGGTGATATGGCTGGCGTCATGGACGGCGCGGTTGCCGGTGTGGTGGATGGCGCGAACCTTGGGAAAGAGGCCGGGTTTGAGGTTGTCTTTGAAGGTGGGCTCGTGGATGAGTGCGCCCAGTTTGTTTTCGTAGGGGAGTTGCAGGTAGGGGTCGTTGGCGTAGAGCCAGTGGACCAGTTGCTCTAGGGCGAAGCGAGCATAGAAGCAACTGGCACGGGGGGCGGTGAAAATCAGCTGCTCGGCTTGGACCGCATGGGTGTGGAGCTGCGGAGGAAGTCGAAGTTTGAGGCCATGGGGGGCTTCACAATAGGCGACCTTGGCTTTGTTTAATGATGCCCAATTTTTTTAGGGATGGGTAAAAGGGGGGGGGCGATCGATGCTGAAACCCACCAGCCGCACCCCGGAGGACCCACCCCTACGCCCCTCCCCAGGAGGGGATCAGTTGTCCTCACCCGAAAAGTCACAGTACTCTCTCCTCTCGGGAGGGGTGCCCGCAGGGCGGGGTGGGTTCTTCCGGCAGATTTAACCCACCCCTAGCCCCTCCCAAGAGGGGAACCGGACGTAGACACCCGTGCGTGGCATTAAGCCCCAGCCGTCAAACGCTTGGGCAACGGCAACTTCCAGGTAAATCGCTCCGCTTTCCAGAGGTGATCGAGCCCCACCGTTAGCGGCGACAGGGCAAACAGTGCCCAAAACACCCCGGTCGAAAGATAGAACTGGTTGCGCAACACAAAGGTCAACGCCGCAATGCTCACCGCCCAGATCAACCGAGCCGGTCGGGCATTGGGGATCGATCGCGGATCCGTCACCATAAATAGGGCAAACAGCAGCAGCGAACCACTCATTAAGCGGTGACCCCAGACGTCCCAGGTCCAGCCCAGATAGAGGTTCCGCAACGCTTCGAGGAGGGCGTAGCTGCCCAAGAACGCGGCAGTGGTGTCCCAGCGGCCCACCCGTTTCAGCACGATGCCTCCGGCCCCAATAAAGATCAGGGCATACCAAATTTCCTCCCCCCATTGCCCCGGTGAGACCCAGGCATCTTGGGTGAAGGTGAGGGCGACGATAATGCCCAAGTTGGCGGGGTTAAAGAAATGCTTGCCCTCCACCTTAAAGAGGAACTTGCTGACGATCGCGATCGCTGCCGCCAGGGCCATGGTCCAAGGATGATCGACCCGTAGCAACAGGCTCAAGCCCAGGGCCGTAATCAGAGGGCTGCGCCAGTTGAAGGTGGCGAGGGAGAGGGGAGGAGTCGGGGGGTGGGAGAGTAAAGGGGGAGTG
>JAQCKL010000357.1 GCA_027592485.1 Cyanobacteriota bacterium | reverse complement strand
GACCCTATTTGGGGATCCTCGCCAACCCTCTTGACCAATGAACGCTGTGCTTAACCTGGCACCCATCCCTGCCAGCATATTTTCCGGCAAACATGAAACAGCTCTGACCAACCCCCCTTATCAAGGGGGGCAGTCTTAGCCAGAATTTGGGCTAGCCCCCTTTGATAAGGGGGCGGCGACAGCGGGGGATTAACCCAGTTTGCTAAGAACAGAGCTGTGTATGAGCAGCAGCTCCCGCTGGGTGAGGGTGAACCGCGAGCGGCTGCACCCCCGACATTGAGGACATAGGCCAGATTGTGGCTTAGACCTTCTTCAGCCAGCTGAACATGGCCCGCAGTTCCTTGCCCACCGCTTCAATGGGGTGCTCGGCTTCCCGACGGCGCATGGCGGTAAAGCCTGCGTTTCCGGACTGGCTTTCCAAGACAAATTCCCGCGCAAACTGGCCGGTCTGAATCTCAGTGAGGATCTTCTTCATCTCGGCACGGGTGTCGTCGGTGATGATCCGAGGGCCACGGGTGTAGTCGCCGTATTCAGCGGTGTTGGAGATGCTGTCGCGCATGGTGGCAAGGCCCCCTTCCACGATCAGGTCCACAATCAGCTTGACTTCGTGCAAGCATTCGAAGTAGGCCAACTCCGGCTGATAGCCTGCATCCACCAGGGTTTGGAAGCCGGACTTGATCAGCTCACTGAGGCCACCGCAGAGCACCACCTGTTCGCCGAACAGGTCGGTTTCGGTTTCTTCCCGGAAGGTGGTTTCGAGGATGCCAGCGCGGGTGCCGCCAATGCCCTTGGCGTAGGCCATGGCGCGATCGCGGGCCTGACCCGTCGCATCTTGATACACCGCAAATAGACAGGGCACCCCTTGCCCCTCGGTGTAGGTACGGCGCACGAGGTGACCAGGGCCTTTGGGGGCGACCATCACCACATCCACATCCTCGGGGGGCACCACTTGACCAAAGTTGATGTTGAAGCCATGGGCAAAGAGGAGCACATTACCCGCTTCGAGGTTGGGGGCAATTTCGTTCGTGTAGATCTGCTTTTGCACCTCATCGGGGAGCAAAATCATGATCAGGTCAGCGATTTTGGCGGCATCGGCCACCGGTTTGACGGTCAGCCCTTCGGCTTCGGCCTTGGCGGTCGAGCGGCTACCTTCGTAAAGACCCACAATGACGTTGACACCACTGTCTTTGAGGTTGAGGGCATGGGCGTGGCCCTGGGAACCGTAGCCAATAATGGCGACGGTTTTGCCGTTGAGTAAATCGAGGTTGGCGTCACTGTCGTAGTACATGCGGGCCATTGAAAATTCTCCTTCTGGTTGAGTGGCAGGGGTGGTTTGCGGCGTCACAAGCTCTTCATTCTATCAAACTAAGGCGGGGTGACTTTTGCCTCGAAGGTGAGCCCTTTTGATATGACTAATCATTAAGCCTTCAGCTGTGACCAGAGTTCATGGGGCCCATGGGGAACAATAGATGATAGGTAAATGTATCTAGCTGAAATTGCATCAACCCTATGCCTTCGTCTGCCAAGGCGCTGACCGCTGTCGCTCTACAATCGGCGATCGCCCGTTCCCCCCTGGTGGCAACGCCCGAGACAACGGTGATGGTTGCGGCTACCCAGATGAGTCAGGGGGCTGGGGGCTGCTCGGACTGTGTGGTGGTGGTGGAATCGGAGCGGGTGGTGGGTCTGCTGACCGAGCGGGATGTGGTGCGGTTGGTCAGCCAGGAATGCCCCCTGCAGGCGCAAACCCTGGGGGCGGTGATGACCCAACCGGTGGTCACCCTGCGGGAATCCAGCTGGGTCGATGGCACCCTGGATAGCGCCGCCGTGCTGGCCCTGTTTCAGCAGCACGGTATTCGTCACTTGCCGCTGGTGGATGCGGGCGATCGCTTGACCGGCTTACTCACGGATACGGGGTTGCAGCGGGCCATGATCGCGGCCCAATCTGAGGACGAAGCCCGTTGCAGGGCGCAAGGGGCGCATTACAAGGCCGTTGTCGAGGCCATCCCGGACTTGATGTTTCGGGTGGGGGCTGATGGTTGCTATCGCGGCTTGGTGACCCAAGGTCGCAGCTTTGATGTGGTGCCTCCCTCCCTCGATCGGATTGGACAATCCCTGGGGGAAGTCTTGCCCCCAGCGGTGGCGGAGCAGCATAGCCACTACCTGCGCCAAGCCCTAGAAACTGGCGAACTGCAACTCTACGAACAGCAAATCCCAGTGGCCATTGGCGGAGCCTCTCCAGGGGAGAATGACCTCCAGTATGAAGAAGTGCGGGTCATCCCCTGCGGCGAGGATGAAGTGCTGTTTATTGTTCGCGACATCACCGCACAAAAACAAACCGAAGTAACGCTCCGTCAAAGTGAGCAACTACACCGCACCCTGATCGAAACCCAGCCTGATCTGATCATTCATATGGATCGGCAGGGCAACTATAAGCGCCGGGTCGGCGGGGACGCCTTCCGAATCCGTAGCTTATCGAAAGAGAAGGTGGCAACGGTTTATGGGGTGCTGCCCCCAGGGTTAGCAAAGCAGCAGCTTGATTATGCTCACCAAGCCTTAGAGACTGGCCAGCTCCAGACCTTTGAGCATGATTTTGAATTTGAGGGGCAACACCACTACGAGGAAGTCCGCATTGCGCCCTTAAATGATCAAGATGTCCTGATCGTGGTGCGGGATATCTCTGAGCAGACGCAACTCGCAACAGAGCGGGCACGGGCTACAGCGGCCCTGGTCGAGAGTGAGCGCCGGTTTCGCACCCTCTTTGAGAACACTCCAAAGTTGGCGGTGCAGGGCTACGACCGCGATCGCCGCGTCATTTACTGGAATTCAGCCAGTGAGACCCTCTATGGCTACAGCGCTGCTGAGGCGATCGGGCAACCCATCGAAACCTTGATCGTTCCGCCCGAAGCTCGGCCCCAGGTGGTTGGGAGACTTGAGAATTGGGCAAGAGAGAAGGCCATCCCAGCGGGTGAAATCGATCTGGTCGCCAAAGATGGAACAAAGCTAACGGTTTTTTCGAATCACATCACCTTGACCAATCGGGCTGGTGAACTCGAATTTTATTGTGTGGATATTGACCTAGGGCCGCTGAAGCAGGCGGAGCACCAACTGCAAGCCCTCAATCAATCCCTCGAAGCCACGGTTGCAGCCCGCACCGCCGATTTGCAGGAACGGGAACAGTTCTTGCAAACGGTGCTGGATACCTTCCCACTGGCGGTGTTTTGGAAGGATCAAGACTCCCTCTACCAGGGTGGCAATCGCAACTTTTTGCGCCATGCGGGGCTGGGGTCGATTACCGAGATTATCGGCAAGAGAGACGATCAGCTGCCCTGGAGCGAGGCCGAAGCTGAGGCTTATCGACAGCAAGATCGCCAAATCATGGCTTCGGGTACCCCCCTGATGGGGATTGTCGAAACCCAAATGCAGGCTGATGGCCATCAGGTTTGGATCGAGACCAATAAGCTGCCGCTGCGTAATTTGGCCGGTGACGTGATCGGTGTCCTCGGGACCTATCAAGACATTACCGATCGCCACCAAGCTGAGGCCGCGTTAATTCAAAGCGAAGCCAGACAGCGAGCCATCTTAGCGACCCTGCCGGATTACTTATTTTGTCTGGGTACCGATGGCGTCTACCGAGATTTGGTGACGTACCAACCGGAAATTGCCTTGTTTCCGGCAGATTTCAACCCGGTGGGTTTAGCGATGTCGGATGTATTGCCCCCAGACATTGCGACTCTGCAACTGCGTTATTTAGAAGAAGCCCTGGCTACTGGGACCCTACAGACCTATGAGCAGCAGGTGCCGTTAGAGGACGGTATTCGGGATGAAGAAGTCCGAGTCATCCAGAGTGGCCCAGACGAAGCCTTGTTTATGATTCGCGATATTAGCGAAAGAGCGCGGCTCGAAGCCGAACGCAAACACGCTGCAGCCCAACTGCGCCGCTATGAGCGGGTTGTCTCTGCCACCATTGATGGCATCGCCCTCGTTGATTGCAACTACATCTATCAGTTAGCCAATCCGACCTATCTCCATCTCACCGGCAAAACCCAGGATCAAGTTGTGGGTCAGTCTGTCGAGGCGGTCCTGGGGGAAGTGTTGGGAGAACCCTTCTTCCGCTTACAAATTCAGCCCAACCTAGCGCGATGTTTGGCGGGAGAGTGCATTCAATACGAAGCCTGGTTTGATTTTGCCGCCACCGGTCCCCGGTTTATGAGCGTCAACTATGTGCCCTATCGCAAGCTGGATGGCACCATTGCCGGTATCGTGACCAACACCCGAGACATTACCAATCTTAAGCAGATGCAGTACACGCTGGGATTGGCGACCCAGCAGTTACAGGCGTTCTTGGTCAATGCCCCGGTCATGATCAGCCACTTTGACGACGAGGGCCGTTATTTTCAGGTCAACCAGACCTTTGCCGAGCAAGTGGGCAGGCCGATCAACGAGATTGTCGGACGCTCCTTTGCTGACCTTTTCCCGGCGTCAACGGTGGCGATGTTTCAGGAGCGGGTGCAACGGGTGGTCGAGACGCAGCAGCCGTTGGAGGTAGAGGACGAAGTCTGTATCAACGGTGAAATGAAAACCTTTCAGACCACTCTATTTGCGGTCAAAGATCTGTACCAGGGTCGGACCATGAGCTTTTGGGCGATCGCCAAGGAGATTACTGATCGCAAGCAGGCCGAAGCCGCTTTAAAGGAGAGCGAAGCCCGCTGGCAATTTGCCCTAGAAGGGGCTGGGGATGGGGTTTGGGATTGGAACCTCCAAACCAATCAGGTGTTCTTCTCTCACCCATGGAAAGCCATGCTGGGCTTCAGTGATGAAGAAATTGGGGATTCCCGGCAGGAGTGGGAAAGTCGTGTCCACCCCGATGATCTGGAGTCCTGTCATGACGCCCTGCAACGGCACTTTCGGGGAGAGGCCCCGATATACCAGAGGGAACATCGGTTGCGTTGCCGAGACGGTAGCTATAAGTGGATTCTGACTCGGGGCAAGGTGATTGAGTGGGGCGATCAGGGTCAGCCCTTGCGCATGATTGGCACCCATACCGATGTTAGCGATCTCAAACAAGCCGAAACCCAACTCCAAGAAATGACCCAACGGCTCACCCTGGCGACCGACTCCGCCCAGATCGGCGTTTGGGAGTGGGATGTGCTTACGGATCGCCTGATTTGGGACGATTGCATGTATGCCCTGTATGGCCAAGCCCCAGAAGACTTTGGCGGAGTCTATGGGGATTGGCAACGGGGCTTGCATCCAGAGGA
>JAQCKL010000356.1 GCA_027592485.1 Cyanobacteriota bacterium | reverse complement strand
CCACAGCCCAAGTAGCCCTATCCAACGCGATGGGGCTACTTGGGCATGACTTAGTCTAAACACCAGTAATGTCGGAATAATGAAAATTATGTTAAGCTATATAAATAGTGGTCGCAAATTATTAATGAGGGTAGGGCTATGGCAAACTTCCTGAGTCGCTTGTTTGGTCGTGGAGATAAAACTGAAAGCGGCGAGGCTTTTTTCTTGCCTGAAGATGATGCCAAGACCTTTGGAGACATTGATTACATGCGTTCCTCTAAGGTCGTAAGGCGGACCTTTGCACGGAAGAGAGGGCAGACAGAGGAGCTTGAGTCAGTCCGCCAAATTTCCGCGATGGATAAGCGTGACGTCCAGAAAGAGAACCGCCCGAAACAGACGACCTTTACGCCAACATCGTCTTCCACTAGTTCACAATCTCAGTTTCAGCAGAGCAGTGGCTCCAGCAACGATATGGATATGTTCAGGAATATGGCTAAGACGATCCGCAAGCGATAAAACGAGCCAGTGTTTGGGCTGCTGACCCTAACGCCATTTGATTGAGCTATCTATGAGAAAGGCCCTGTTTTTGAACAGGGCCTTTCTCATAGATAGGGGGTTGTTTCGAGACAGCCTCTACCCTCCAGCGACAGCTGGGACGATGCTAACCTCATCCCCATCAGCTAAAGCCGTTTCTTTGCCCTGCAAGAAACGAATATCTTCACTGTTTACATAGAAATTGACAAACCGGCGCAGCTCACCTTTGTCGTCACAGAGACGCGCTTTAATGCCAGGGCAGGTACTATCCAGCACCTCTAGAAGTTCAACAATATTGCTACCCTCAAGGTTGAGGGTGGCCTGATTATTGGTGAATTTTTGCAATGGAGTCGGAATTAAAACTTTGACACTCATGGTTGGGTTATAACGTCGGTCAACACAGCTTATCGACATCCCCCGAGAACAGGGGGATTCAACGGAATTATCAGTGTACTTGTAGAAGAAGATGACTGTTCTAAGCGAGGCCGTTGCTTCCCCATGGCTTCCTGGGCGATCGCCCAGGAAGCTCTGTTTTGACAGCGATGCCCTCAGAGCCTGCCTGAGGGGCGATATGCCCCTCAACACCCCTCTCCTGCTTCACTACACCGAAGCCTGCTTCCACTCCAAACGATCTAAGGTGCGAGCCCGCTCTAGCGCTCGTTCAAAGCTATCCAGCTTAGGTTCTAGGGTGAGCGGCTCACCAATATAGCCATGGACGGCTTCCTGGGTCTTGAGGCCATTGCCCGTAATGTAGGCGACCGTTGTTTCATCCGGATCAATCTTGCCTGCCTCAGCCAGCTTTTTCAGCACCGCGATAGTCGTCCCCCCAGCGGTTTCAGTGAAGATACCCTCGGTTTCAGCCAAAAGCTTGATGCCGTCAATGATTTCAGCATCCGTCACTGCGGCAATGTTGCCGTTGGTCTTGCGGGCTAGCTCTAGCGCATAGACACCATCGGCTGGGTTACCAATGGCAATGGATTTGGCGATGGTATTGGGTTTGACGGGACTGATGAAGTCACGGCCTTCTTCGAATGCCTGGGCGATGGGGGAACATCCTTCCGCCTGGGCACCGCTGAAGCGAACTGGCTTATCATCCACCAAACCGACTTTGACAAACTCTTGGAATCCCTTATGGATTTTGGTAAATAAAGAGCCAGAGGCGAGGGGCGCAACAATGTGATCGGGGAGTTGCCAACCCAACTGCTCTGCTACCTCATATCCCAAGGTTTTAGAGCCCTCGGAATAGTAAGGCCGTAGATTGATGTTCACAAATCCCCAACTGTCATGGGTGTTGGCGACTTCACAGCACAGGCGGTTGACCTGGTCATAGTTTCCATTCACCGCCATGACGGTAGGACCATAAATTAAGGTGCCCAGGACCTTGCCCGCTTCTAGGTCAGAGGGAATAAAGACGCAACAGTCGAGACCGGCATGGGCCGCGATCGCGGCAGTTGAATTCGCCAGGTTACCCGTGCTGGCGCAAGATACGGTCGTGAAGCCTAGTTCCTGTGCGCGGGTCAACGCGACCGAAACCACCCGATCCTTGAAGCTCAAGGTGGGCATATTGACCGCGTCATTTTTGATGTAAAGCGACTTCAGCCCCAGGCGGCGAGCAAGGCGATTGGTTTTGACCAAGGGGGTCATCCCAGTACCCACATCAATCGGCGTATCCGTCGCCACCGGCAAAAAGGCCTTGTACCGCCAAATCGACTTAGGACCTGCTGCAATACTGGCTCGGGTCACCTGACGCCGAATAGCATCGTAGTCATAGACCACCTCTAGAGGCCCAAAGCAGACATCTTCGCAAACATGTTTGGGGCCTAAGTCATAGGTTTCTCCACATTCTTTACAGCGTAGGGCCGTAAAGTTTGGGCGGGTTGATAGTGCTGGAGTCTGGGGCCGGTCAATTGCCTGGGTCATGGTTTTGCCTGAGGGAGTCTGGGTTAAGTCATTTAAGTGCGGTGAAACACACGCTCACATCATGATCGGGATGCTATCACGCCCCCCAAGTCCCGTCAAAAATACCCGACTTTTTTTGTCGGAATTAGGGTGGGTACCCCTTTATGAGGGCGTTGTGCCTCGGCTCCATGAAGGCTTTTAGGCTGTAACCCGGAGCATCCCGATTTATTCCTCACCGCTTTGCCATAATTAGGTGTGTAGCGATACAAAAAAATGGCCCAGAGTCCCGTTAATTGGTGTCATCAATGGTAGATGGGGGTTAGGGCGCTGTTCCGCCGTGCTAGCATTCAGTTCTTTAGCGGGAGGATCACCTTGATTGACAGCACCTCCCATCGCGCTCCAAGTGCCCGCATTATTCGTATTTAGACATTATGGTGGCAACGCAAGATAAACCGTTTGCTAATGCATTCCGACAGTTGGCCGGTGGTGCTTTTCCCCCCGTGGTTGAAACCTATGAGCGGGGCAAAACCATCTTTTTCCCAGGGGACCCTGCTGAGCGCGTTTATTTCTTGCTGAAGGGCGCTGTTAAGTTGTCCCGTGTTTATGAAAGCGGCGAAGAAATTACCGTGGCGCTGCTGCGGGAAAATAGTGTCTTCGGCGTGCTCTCCCTGCTCACCGGTCACCGCTCCGATCGCTTCTACCACTCCGTTGCTTTTACCCCTGTCGAGCTCCTGTCAATGCCGATTGACCAGGTTGAGCAGACCTTAGAAGAAAACCCAGAGCTCTCGATGGTGATGTTGCAGGGTCTCTCATCGCGTATTTTGCAAACTGAGATGATGATTGAGACTTTAGCCCACCGGGATATGGGTTCTCGATTGGTCAGTTTTTTGCTCATTCTTTGTCGAGATTTTGGCGTGCCCAGTTCTGATGGCATCACGGTTGATCTGAAGCTGTCTCACCAGGCGATCGCCGAAGCGATTGGCTCAACCCGAGTCACGGTCACTCGCTTGCTGGGAGACTTACGCCAAGAGGGGATGATCTCAATCCATAAGAAGAAAATCACTGTTCATGATCCTGTCAACCTAAGTCAGCAGTTTACCTAGGCCTCGGTTTCACCTCTGCTATCCGTCAAACGTTGCAGTAGAGTGAGTCAGACAGTAGGTGACCGAATGACAACAATGACATGGCAACAGGGTATGTCTTAGTTCTGGCAGTACTTTTCCTGGGGGGCGTGATTGCCACCCTGGGGGATCGTATTGGCATGGGCGTTGGTAAAGCCAGACTCAGTCTCTTCAACCTGCGGCCCCGGCAAACCGCAACCCTGATCACCATTTTGACTGGCAGTGTGATCTCTGCGTCCACGCTGCTCGTGCTATTTGGGGTAAGCCGCCAACTGCGAACAGGGGTCTTTCAGTTGGAGCAGATTCAAGCCGACCTCAATCAGGCCCAAACCGGTCTTGACACAGCCAAGCAGGAAAAAGAGTTGATTGAAACTGAGTTGGCAACCGCTCGCCAGCGACAGGGTGACGCCCAGGATCGCCTCCGGGAAATCAATCGCTTCTTACAAACTGCAATCCAACAGCGGCAAGACATTCAGGATGAATTAGGCCAGACCCAAGGCCAGCTCCAGCAACGACAGCAGGCCCTTGAACAAACGCAAGGGCAGTTGCAACAGACCCGTGGCCAACTCTCTTCTGTATCCAATCAGATCAATACTTTAGAGACAGACATCAGTCGCTTAGAGTCCGACCTAGACTTGCAAATTGCTCAACGCGATCGCGAAATTGCCCAACGCCAACAACGGTTGAGCCAACTCCAAGCCCAGCAAGCCCTCTTACAAGAAGATGTCACAAGGCTAGAGCAACAATATCAAGATATTTTCTTAGGCAATGTTGCCCTTTCTCGCTTTGAACCCCTTTGGCTAGGTATCATTCGAGCCAATACCCCAGAAGAAGCAAGGCAGGCCATTGACCGTTTACTTCGAGAGGCTAATCGTACAGCTCTCCAGAGAATTGCCCCTGAGCCAGGTGCACCGAGAAACCGTCAAGTGTTGTTGCTTTCTCCAGATGCCGTAGAGCGATTGATCACTCGCATCAGCGATCAACAAGAATATGTGGTCAGAGTCCTTTCTGCAGCCAACTATCTGATTGGCGAACCCTGCGTGGTATCAGGGGAGGTCCCCTGCGTCCAGGTCGTATTTGATGCCAGCTTAAATCGGCTTCTATACGAGAGTGGCGCGATTTTAGCCACAACAGCCGTCGATACCTCAAACCTCACCAACCAAGGGCTTGTAGAAGAATACAACTTACTGATTTCCGCCTTACTATTCCGAGCCCGGCAAAATGGCCTCGTTGGCGATACGGTGCAAATTGCTGATGGTGATACCGAAACTATCCTGAGCTTTTTAAGTGAAGTCCAAGCCGCGCAGCAGCCCCTGGAGATCCAAGCGATTGCATCCAATGATATTTCAACGATTGGTCCCCTTCGAGTTGATCTGATTGCAATTGGCAGTGGCCAAATTGTTGCTGGGACAAACTTCACCCCACCAGAACGCGCCCCCAGGTTAGAACGTTAAATTTCTCAACATTTCCGACTTCAACATCTTTTCGCTTCATCAACCATTCTGGTTCGCCTATCGTCATCTTGGACTGCCACAAAGTCAGGTACAGCAGGGCAGTGCGGCATTCCCACGAGGACTTCAACGACTCAAGAACTATCTGCCTCAGGTATTTGGAATCCAATCTCCCATTGGTTATCACACGAAAGTTAACCCTAACAATTGCAGATAGTTACTATTTCGAGAAGATATAGCAGTCGCCAATTGCATTAAGACATAAGCTAGAAGCATTTCCCATCTCCGGTGAGTGCCATG
>JAQCKL010000355.1 GCA_027592485.1 Cyanobacteriota bacterium | reverse complement strand
AGGGGCAATCAACCGCCAACCCACAAAGCCACCCACCACCACCAAAAGGCCAATGCTACCAGCCAACAACCAACGGGACGGACCCGACGGACGACGGTTGGCGGTGGAAACGGGCAAAACCGCTGATGGGGGCGCATCAGTAGAAGTCATAAAATTAGTGCTGAGCCAAAAACTGGAATGGTTGCGATGGCGGCTTTCAATCAAAATGAAGCTTGAGCGCCATATATTAAGGCACCTTACTATATTTTCCCTGGAACAACCACATCCCTGCCTATTCCTTGCCGTGCTCGATATTGAGATTCCTTCCCATCTTCCCTGTCCCGACGCTTCGGCAATAGCCAGGAAGCAGAGCGCTGACCGAAGGGACTTACCCTGTTTTGATTTCGTCGAGCTGCAGGGCTTGGGCACCCATTCTCAGCTTAGTTAACAGCGTAAATAGGGTTTTCTGCTCACTTTCATCCAGCTGACAGAGTAAATTGGCAATGACATGAAAGTGGCTGGGGAGCATTCGATTCAACAATGCCCAGCCCCCATCGGTGAGTTGAACAGTGGTACGACGGCGGTCCTCAAGGTGAGGCTGACGGCGCAACAGGCCATCCCGCTCAAGGCCATCTAGCAGCCCAGTGATCGTGCCCCGAGTCACCCCAGCGCGTTCGGCACATTCGGATGGGGTCAAGCCGGCTTCGCTGCATTTCAGCAGCATTAGCACCATGAACTTGCCCATAGACAAGTCGTAGTTGGTGAAATGGTTATCCAATACGCCATAGACATCTGTGGCGGTGCGTAGAAACATCAGGCAGGTTTCCACCGCCGTAATATTCAAGGCGGGATACTGACGGGCTAGCGCCAAGAGAGCCTCGTATTTGGGCAGATCGCGAAGGGTTAACAAGGCATCAGAATGTGATCTATATCACCAAGCTATTTGACCCCTAGATTATACGGGGGGAATCCCTTGGTATGGGCTTAGGTCCATCGAAACGCAAGTGAATTCCCCAGCACAGATTTCTACAAGGCCAACCAGGGGGCATAGGCCCAGTTGCCGTCGCTCATTTCGGCCCAGTTGCCTTCAATCTTGCCGGTGATGGTAACCGTTGCCCCATCTTCCAAGAAGCCGACTAGATCATATTCAGTGCCTGGCCCGGCAAAAATCGGGATTTCTGAGCCGTTATCGGTCTTGACCTGTACTTCCCGCGCCCCCGTGGGTGGGTCTAAATCAGGGACCGCGGTTTCTGGGGGTGAAGGGCTGGGACTGGCCGTTGGCGCGGGGCTGGTGGTTCCCGTTGGTGAAGGGCTAGGGCTAGCGGTCGGCGAAGGGGTCGCGCTAGCGGTCGGGGTTGGACTAGGGTTCGGTGAAGGACTGACCGTGGTCGGGTTTGGTGCTGTGCCGCTGGTTTTATAGCGGGCACTGGCGCTATAGAGCACCGCTAATGTTTGATGGCCCGCGACGCCATCAATGGGTAACCCATGCACCTGCTGGAAATCTCGGATCGCCTGGGTGGTTGTGTCTTCAATGACACCATTGGGCACAAATCTGACCGGTAAGTAGCCTAGGGCCTGGAGCCGATTTTGCAGCGCAATTATCTCAGATTGCCCGGAGGTGGACTGGGTGGGTGCTGCGGACGTAGTGGGGGTGACCGGTACGGTGGGATTCGTAATCACCGTGGTGGTGGCTGCGCCTACACGAACCAAATTGCCCGCCACCCAATTGCCATCGGTGAGTTCAGCCCAACCATTTTCGTAGCGACCGGTGAGGGTAATGGCAGTGCCGGGTCGAAGGGTATTAACTGCCGGATATTGGGTGCCGGGACCACTGCGAATATTGACGTTGTAGCCAGGGGGTGGGGCGATCGCCGCTTGATAAATGGTGTTACTGGCTAGTACGGCCCCTGTCGCTGTCGCGCCAATTAAGTTGCCCGCCACCCAATTACCACTAGTGAGTTCAGCCCAACCGTTTTCGTAGCGACCGGTGAGGGTAATGGCGGTCCCCGATTGGAGGGTGTTTACCGCTGGGTACTGAGTACCGGGACCCGTGCGGATATTGACGTTGTAACCCGGTGGGGGAGCAATGTAAGTGGTCTGACTGGAGCTATCGGCCCCAGCCGGCAGCCCCATCAACAGGCCAAGGGCGAGGGTGCCAAGACTCAAGGACTTGCCCAACCACAGCGTCTTGTGCCTGGGTTGAGCGTCGGGTGTCGGGCTTTCGTAGAGAAGCCACAGGTGCTGATTCGCAAGGAAATCCATGGTAGTCTGACGCGCGCTTACCGTGAGCTTAGCGCAACGACTCCACCATAACGCTAATGGCCAGTAAACATAACAGTACTAAAAGCACCCGCCAAGCCCACTGAAACAACACATTGGCTAGGGTTTCTAGCAGCATGAAGCTGCCCCCAAACACAGGGCTGATCAAGCAAACGAGGGCAAACCCGAACAGACCGAGCAGGAGATATCGGGTGAGTTTAAAGGTGAAATGGAAAATCCAACTGCGGTGGACGTTGAGCGTACGTTTCATCGGTATTCTCCTTTCTGTTGCCCCTCAGGGTTAGCGAGGGATACCCCCATGGAATGGGAGAAAATGACCCAGCCTGGGGCAAACCGGCCATGGTGACACCCTAAAATGCACCACCGAGAAATTACGGTTAGATTGTGCCAGATCAAATCCTGTCAAAGGGTCGGAATCCTGACAGGGGGGCTGCAAGCCATCAAAACAGGGTCTAACCTGATCCCTGAGGCCAGGGGGAATGGGGCCTTAATGGCGGGAGAAGCTCTTATTTGGGCTGGGTGGGCGTCCCATTTAGGGACCAACGGGGTTCGACCGGCAACCCAGCCCGCTGGCAGTTTTCTTCGAGTTGCCGTTGCTGAGACAGGGCCTTACGGAGGCTGATAATCAGTTCATTGACCTCTCCCTTCAAACGGGGATGTTGGTAAACCGCCTGCAGGGTTTGCCGCTCTAGTAACTGTAATAGCAACTCATAGTGGACATGGGAGGGCACGGGAATCGGGTTTTTATCCATGGGGAGCCGAAGTCGGCGACGTAGGGAATAGCACTGTGGACCGTGGGGGTAGCCAGCAATATCGGGAATTACTCGGGATAGAGTGCCGCGATCGCTGCCCCTAGATCCACCTGTCGCATCAAAGATTCCCCAATTAAGACCCCATGGGCACCGGCAGCCACCACCTGGGATAAATCGGCGGCGGTGTTCAACCCCGATTCACTGACCACAAATAAATCACGGCTTTGGAAAGCGTCGCGGCGGGTTTGCAGAAGCTGCTCCGTGGTAACCAGGGTGGTTTCAAAGGTTTCCAAATTACGGTTGTTGATGCCAATCAATTCGACCGCATCGATGGCTAGGACCCGATCCAGCTCTTCTAGGCTGTGGACCTCTACCAGGGCTCGCATCCCCAAGGCTTGGGCAATGCGGGTAAAGTAGCGCAAATCCGTATCACTGAGAATCGCGGCAATCAGCAACACCGCATCGGCCCCCTTCAGGCGAGCTAAATACATCTGATAGGGGTAAATGATGAATTCTTTGCACAGCAAAGGTAACGCCACCGCTGCCCGAATCTGGGCCAAATAGTCAAAACTACCCTGAAAAAACTGGGCGTCGGTGAGCACTGACAAGCAAGTCGCACCCCCAGCCTCGTAGGCTTGGGCGATCGCCACCGGATCAAAATCCTCCCGAATCACCCCTTTGCTGGGGGACGCTTTCTTCACCTCAGCAATCAGGGCTGGGGTGCGATCGCTATTACGCAACGCCGCCAGGAAGTCCTTCGGGGGCGGGGCATTCAACATTTGACGCTGAAGCTCAGCCAGGGGCATGCTTTCCCGGAGGCGGGCCACTTCTTGCTCCTTGCGCCAGACAATCTTTTCCAGAATGTTCTGGGGTTCGGCTTCAGGCACCTTGACCTGGTAAGTCAGGCTACTCACAGCGACCTCAGGGTTAGGGGGACGACGACGAATGGGCATAGTCTCTAGGTCTCTTACGCTTTCACAACGGCCCGCTTAAAGGCTTCATCCAACACCTCGGAGAGGGTGGGGTGGGTGTGAACGCAATGGGAAAGATCGATAACCGATTGGCCTTGGGCGATCGCATTGGCCGCCTCTTGGATCAGATCCGACGCATGCAGACCCAGAATATGGACCCCGAGGATTTCGCCGGTATCCTGGCGATAAATCACCTTGGCCAACCCATCGGACTCGCCCTCTGCCAGCGCTTTGGAGTTGCCTTTGAAATAGGACTTGACCGTGGCAATCTCGAAACCCTCTTCCTTCGCCAAATCTTTGGCCGCAGGTTCGGTCATGCCCACAAAGCTGACCTCAGGGTGAGTAAAGGCTGCCGCTGGAATGCTGCGATAGTTGACGGTGCGATCGTGGCCGCAAATGTTATCCACCGTCACGATCCCCTGGGCAGAGGCCGCATGGGCCAGCATCATCTTGCCGTTGGCATCGCCAATCGCCCAGAGATGGGGCACCGGCTTGCCATCCCGCAAGACCGCCATGTGCTCATCCACCGGAATAAATCCCCGGCGGTCGGTTTCGACCCCTGCTGCCTCTAGGCCAATATCTTTAGTGGCCGGGATGCGACCGGTAGCCACCAAGCAGGCGTCCACCTCCAGCACATCCACCACTTCCTTGGTTTTGGGATCCGCCAGCTCAATCACCACGGGGGAACCAGGGATGACGGTCTTGGCAATCACCCCAGCACGGGTTTCTACGGCGCGGGGATTAATCAAGACCCGCTCTGCCACCTTGGCAATGTCCGGATCAAAGGTGGGCATCACCTTATCCAGCGCTTCAATGATGGTGACTTCCGAGCCGAGGGCCGTATAGATATCACAAAATTCCAGGCCGATATAGCCACTGCCAATCACCGCCACCCAATCGGGCACCCATTCCAACTTCAGGGCACCGTCACTGGTAAAAACAGTTTTGCCATCTAGCTCAACGCCAGGGGGCACAAAGGGCACCGAACCAGGGGACAAAATAATGTCTTTGGCAGTGACGGTTTGTTCGCCATCGGCGGTTTTGACCGCCAGCTTTTGTTCCCCCAGCAACCGTCCCCAGCCTTGGATGATATCCACCCCCAATCGCTTGAGGCTATTGGACATGTCCCCCTGGATTTTGCTCACCAGGTTCTTGGCATGGTCAGCGATCGCCTGGCGGTCATAGCCCACTGCCCCCAGTTGAATCCCCAGGGCGGCTAAGTGCTGAGCATCTTTGAACTCTCGCACGCGGCCAGAGGCGGCCAGCAGCGCTTTTGATGGGATACAACCCCGATTGACACAGGTCCCCCCC
>JAQCKL010000354.1 GCA_027592485.1 Cyanobacteriota bacterium | reverse complement strand
GGCGGAGCCAACAGCCGCCCCCCGTCTGCGGCCAGCCCCCAGGGCAGTAGGGCGATCGCCCCCGCCACCATGGCTCCGGTCACCCCCACCGTGCCCTCAAACACCTTCCCAACCCGCGCCGATAGCAGAATATAAGTGGCCCAACAGCCCCCAGCCCCCAGGGCTAATCCCATGCCCAGGGGGTGAATCCCGGCGGCGTCTAAGGGGTTCAGCAATACCACCCCCGCGATCGCCATCGCCCCCCAGAGCAGATCGGTCCAGCGGCGGGCATGGCAGAGGGCCAACCCCAGCGGCCCCATAAATTCCAGCGTCACCGCCACTCCCAGGGGGATATAGGTCAGAGCGCTATAGAGCAGGGCGCTCATCACCCCCATGGTCAACCCCAGCCCCGCCAGCAGTCGATAGTCTTGCCAGCGGTATTGCCGCCACTGGGGACGGGTGATAGCCACCATCAGCATCGCCCCCAAGCTCAGCCGCAGGCAGGCCACCCCCACGGGACTCACCTGGTCAAACAGCCCCTTGGCCACCGCCGACCCCACCTGAATGGAGGCGATAGATAGCAGGACGAGTAGGATGGGCGATCGCCCACGCCGCTGCAGTTTTTGATTGAGCACAAGCCTCCCTAGGGCAAAACAGACCGACATACCATCAAAACCGTAAACTAATGTAAAGACATCGCCTTTCCCTAGAGACCCTATCCCCCATGGCTACGACCGCTGACCTCGCCGTCCAGGATTGCACTTGGCCTTGGCAGGGATTACCCATCCGCTATCAAACCGCTGGCACGACCGGTGCGCCTTTAGTCCTGATTCACGGGTTTGGGGCCTCTAGTGATCACTGGCGCAAAAACATCCCGGATCTGGCAGAAACCCACCGGGTCTACGCCCTTGACTTGCTCGGCTTTGGCAAATCGGTCAAGCCCTCCCCCGGCGAACCTTTACCCTACACCTTTGAAACCTGGGGGCAGTTGGTCACAGACTTCTGCCGCGAGATTGTCGGGGAACCAGCCTTTTTGGTGGGCAATTCCATTGGCTGCATTGTGGCGATGCAAACGGCGGTCATGGCTCCCGACTGGGTGCGGGGTCTGGCGCTACTGGACTGCTCCCTGCGGCTCCTGCACGATCGTAAGCGAGCCACCCTGCCCTGGTATCGAAATGCGCCGACGCCGCTGATTCAATCGCTGCTGGGGGTGAGGGCGATCGGCCACTTCTTTTTTGCGCGGCTGGCAAAGCCCAAGGTCATTCACAACATCTTGCGACAGGCCTACGGACGCAAGGATGCGGTCACCGATGAGTTGGTCAATATCCTGCTGGAACCCGCCCGAGATCCAGGGGCGGCGGATGTGTTCCTGGCCTTTGTCCGCTACTCCCAAGGGCCACTGCCGGAGGATCTGTTGCCCCAGTTGACCTGCCCAACCCTGCTGATTTGGGGCGAGGCGGATCCCTGGGAGCCCATTGATCAGGGACGAGCCTGGACAATGTATCCAGCGGTAGAAAAATTCATCCCTTTAGCGGGCGTGGGCCATTGCCCCCAAGACGAAGCACCAGAGCTGGTGAACCCGATCCTGCGGGACTGGGTCATACAGCACAGCTAAGGGAGCCGCAATCAACAAACTACCAGGTCCACAAGTTACTGAGGTAGGGGCGCACTAGCAAAGCCTTAGCGCAGCCATCCCCGTTAGGGGTATTGCCTAGAGGCTATGGGTTTGCGCCCTGATGAAGCGGGACGCTATTTACCCGCATACTCCTAAGCGAAAGATCTACGCCAACGACAAGCTCAGGGTGACCGGAAATGCGGTCGCTCCCAGGCCTCAGACGTTCGGGGTGAGCCTGTCGAACCCCATAACCCTGCGTTATGGCCCAAGTAATGGGCTTGCTCCCTCAGGGAGCCGCTTTGCGTTGGCGTAGCCTGCCTGAAAGGTTTACGACTTCGCTCAGCCCGAACGGTTCCGGAAAATCATTTTTTAGAAGCTTGTCGAAGCCCTAAAACTTCGGCTGGACCGGGCACTAGGCGGCTGAGGTTTTGGCTGACGTCATCTAGCGCGAACCCGCATCTCCATATGCAAATCCTGACCTTGTTTTCTTTGTATACAGTATACAATCTTGAAGGAATCGGGTTTCGATACGGTAGCAAGCTTGTCGTTTGCAAGCCTCGCTATCCCCCTAAAATCGGTGGGTCGCCATCGCCGTCCTGTGACTGGCACCCAGAGAATCTACCCCCGCGCCCCTATGCAGCTTCAGAAAACCGATTGGGCCAAATCGCCAATTTTCTTGGTCGCTCCCTTCTTCTTTTTGGGGACGGCAATGGTGGCGATGAAATACATCATTCCCCACACCTCGCCCCTGTTTTTGGCCGCCTTTCGGCTGTTGCCAGCGGGGATTTTGACCCTGATTTTGGCGGCAATCCTGAAGTTGCCCCAGCCCAAAACCTGGAAAGCCTGGCTATGGATTGGCCTATTTGCCCTAGTGGATGGGGCCATGTTTCAAGGACTCTTGACCACTGGCTTGGTCAATACCGGGGCCGGGCTAGGGGCGGTGTTGATCGATGCCCAGCCCCTCGTGGTGGCGTTGCTGGCGCGGCTCCTGTTTGGCAACCTGATTGGGTTGTGGGGCTGGCTGGGCTTAGCCATTGGCATCGCTGGCATTAGCCTATGTGGCCTCCCCGCAGCCTGGATTTACAGCGTTCTAGAGAATGGTATTCCCTTAGCAAGCTGGTCCCAGAACCTGGGGGAAGGCGGGGTGGATTGGCATCGTCTGCTCCATAGCGGTGAGCTGCTGATGCTGTTGTCGGCCCTGTCGATGTCGGCGGGCACCATCATCGTCGGCTACGTCAAACGCCATGCGGACCCAATTGTGGCCACCGGTTGGCACATGATCTTGGGGGGCATCCCCCTGGCGGTGATGTCAGGGGTGTGGGAAACCCACCAGGTGTCTAACCTGGTGGCGGGGGACTGGGTCGGTCTGGCCTATGCCACCGTGTTCGGCACCGCCTTGACCTACGGGATGTTCTTTTATCTCGCGGCCAACGGCAACATGACCAGCGTCAGCGCCCTGATCTTTCTGACCCCGGTATTTGCCCTGCTGTTCAGCAGCCTGTTTTTGGGTGAGCAATTGACTCAACTGCAGTGGATTGGGGTGTCCCTCACCCTGGTGAGTGTCTACCTGGTCAATCAGCGGCAGCAGATTGCCGATGCCGTAGCTAAGGTGATGGGCACCCTGGGCGGTCAGCCCGATCGCACCGTTAAAGCGGTGGCGTCGGGTGCCAACTCAGAGGGGGATGCCGATTAGGCCACTGCCATCACTAGCCCGATTTCTGCTGATTTCGCCCCGTTCAATATTTCCCCTCAACCCTTAGGAGACCGAAAAACATGATGCGTCGATTATGGTCTGTCATTGCCCTTACTGTGCTGGCTGTCGGTACCCTGCTGTGGGCACCTTTGCCCGCTACCGCCGCCCAGGACTATGGCCAAAGCCAGCAAGCTGACCAAGGCTATGGGCAATCTGGTACCCAGGCAGACTATGGCCAGACCCAAACCGCTGGTGAAGACTATGACTACAAATCAAATCAACAGTCGAGTCAGGCTGATGGCCAAGACCAGCAGTACGGCCAGGAAGATCAGTCGGCACAGCAACAGCAGCAGGACTATCAAGCCAGCTAAGCAGCTGTTTGAAAAGGGGGTAGTCCCTGTGTTCGAACGGTACAAGGGTTTTCAAAGCGCCTCTGGAACGGCTGGTCATCATACCGAAGTCGGTATGATGACCAGATTTTTTGGCCGCACACCCCTGGCCTTTTCACCCTAAATGACTTGATGCGGGTTACACCTTTTTGCCTGCAACGGGTTCAGTGATGTTTGCAATATCGACGAGATTCCACTGCATCCCTTTGTTGCGATAGATCCGCTTTTTGAGACGGGGGTATTCGCCCACATCATGCTCAAGCCGTTGGCCGACAACAATGCACTTCAACAGGGTGTTGCTGTTGTTTTTTAGGGTATGGGGCTCCCCACCCGCACGATAGCCAATGAAATCACCGGCTTGGACGGGATAGGTGGCCTCACCAATGGTGGCCTCGGCTTCCCCCTCCAGAATGTAAACGCATTCGTCTTCGTGGTAATGCATATGCAATTCTGTGGATTCGTGGCTGGGTTGGATTTCGATGATGTGAAAGCCAAAGCCAGACAACCCGGTGAGGTCACCTAGGGATTTATTAACTCGCTGGGCATTTTCATTGAGGAAGTGAGTCTTTTGAATCCCTGCATAGGCCTCAATTTCTGCTCCGGTGACGATGTACTTTTCCATGACAGTCTCCTGTTACGCAACTTCGCCGCCCTCTGGGCCGTAGAAAAAGACCCAAGTGGCAAAGTCATCGGTGAAATCTTCGAATCTATGGACCACCCCTGCTGGAGCAAACAGGATCTCTCCGGGCTCAAATGGCTCTCGGGAGTCACCGTTAATGAAGTAACCGGAGCCTGAAGCAATGACATAGATTTCATCGCGGCTATGGGGTTGCTGGTGGTCAACGCGATCCGGGTGATAGATTTCGATGCTGAGTGAGCCGTGGCTAAAGAGCTCTTTAAAGGGTTTATCGTGATCCTTAAGGGGCTTAAGGGCATTGGCAAGGGTTAATCGGGCCATTTTGCTTGCTGACAAGTTTCAGGGTAGGAAACATCTTGTTCTGACAGAATATCCTACCCATTTCACAGCTTATTCGCTGCAATTAAATCTCCCATGACAGTGATCAATCAGAAGGAACTGTACCAGTACAGTTCGATATTTCTCTTGCTGTTTTGAAGCGACCTTTAGCATCAAGAAAAAAATCGTGGTGGAGCGAGGGAGACTTTTACCTGACTCAAGACTAAAGGCTCGATTGCAGGCTTTTATCTGGCCTTGGATATCTAGCAATTCAATTTTCTGCTTTTCCAAAGAAGCAAGTTTCCTTCTCAGGGTATTGATCTCTGCATTTATTTTTTGCAGGTTATACTTTATTTCTTGCGCTTTTAAAATCTTATTTCCATGCCCATCATCCGTCGCAGATAATCTCTACATCATACCGATCCATCCCCAGTGGTCAGTGTGAATGGGCATTGTTAGGCTGAGATCGCTTGATCCAATTCATTCCGATGGCAATCCATCAGTATCAATCTGGATAGCGTTTTCCTCACACCAGCCTCGTAACGCTTTATTTTGTGCGTTGTCCTCATACTCATACCATGTCTCAAGAAGCCCCTTATTTGCAAGGAAATCTTTAAATCGACGTAACTACCTAGGTCCCTGCTACCAATGTTGGCGTTTTACCCTGTACGGCATTAGAGAGAATCTCA
>JAQCKL010000353.1 GCA_027592485.1 Cyanobacteriota bacterium | reverse complement strand
GATATCTGGGCATCGGCTTGCCGCCAGTGGCTCCCAAGGACATGGGGACGGCTGCTGACGGCATCTTGGCCCCAACCGAAGTGGATGAATACTGGTGGTTTAAAACCCCAAGCCGCCTCAATCTCCTCCACATAGATCGAAGCCCGCCGCAAAGAAGAGAGCGGTAACGCCTCCTGCAAAGTGCTCACCAGCGCCACCGCCACCGGCACATCCACCAGCGCCACCCCCTCATCATTCACCGCCAGCAGCGCCCTGCCAAACTCAGGAAAACATAAAAGCTGCAACGAAATAGACATATCAACTAACCCTTATAACGAATAAAAATATATTTATATATTAACACTTAAAAAGCTCAAAACCATTGAAATTAAACAGCTTCACACCTCACCTATCCCCTTTTAGAGCAAGACATCCTTCCCCATCATTCAGCCTCCATCCCCCTCCGCCATCACGCCCCGCCCCGTCCCCCTCAATCAAACGACTAATATAGAACGCATGAACCATGAGGTCATCCATGCCAGACACCCCCCAGTTCCGGGTCCCCCCCGAGCAGCTTGAACGTCTAGCCGCCGCTGCCTACGATAACTACCCCAGCCCCGAACTCCGAGCGACCGCCCAAACCCGAGATCAACAAGACTGGTTTGAAGAGATTCATAGCTGGCACCAAGCGATCCGCGCCTGCTGGGTGATCCGTATCGCAACATCACCCCGCGAGAGGGATAGCCCGTCTGCTCCCCCCCCGCCCTATCAGTGCACCAGCCAGTTTGATCCACTCCTGCCCTATTTAGACACCAAGCAGATCGACCCCCTGCACCACAAACTCGTATGGAGCCAAGTTGACGAAGCCGATAGCTGGTTTTCCCTAATAGCCACCTGCCTGAGTGAATTAAACACAGCATTAGGCTCCAAAAGCCCCAGCCCCAGCACGGCCTATCACTGGTTTGTCAGCCTGCGCCAAGCCGCCGTCAATAACCAGTACCGGGTCTGCCTAGAGAACTATGTTGAAATTCCTAAAACCGCCGTCAAACAGAGTGCCGACTTTCTGCGTCATCTGGAGCATCACGACGAGAAAGCCCTTCAGCGCCATGAACGTCGAGCGCAGCATCGCCATCCCCTAGACCACCTCACCACCCCTGAGCTGGGCTTCATCTTGACCATTGCCAAAGCCAAAGCCCAGAGAGACCCCGAGACCCGACAACACCTTGCTGCCTATCAGCAAGCCAAAGCGCAACAGGCTGACATCATGGCGACGATGTTGGCGCGCACCCGAGACAGTGCCACCCTCGAACGTCCAAGGGCCATGGCTTGGTACAAAGGCCAAAAAAAGTATGGTCAGCCCCAGGGTGGCACCTACGGCTAAAGTGACCGCCTAACCGTCAAAAGCCCATTCTGTGAATAACGATTGATTCCCCCGTTTGCCGAATGATGGCAGGCGGGGGAACTATTTTTACATAACTTTACATCAGGATGCAGTTTCTTGTGAGCGATTTTTAGACGCCTATCCTCTGATTATATTCGATTATTTCGGAGGAGAAAGCGTGGCGAAAAAAGGCATTAAATCTGCACGGGGAGTCCCTGAAAAATATGATGAAATAAAGGGAAGTGTCTGCTACTCACTGACGCCAACAGCAAAGATAAATTTGAAAAATCTCGCAATAAAAAATGGGATGTGCCCTAGTGAATTTTTAGAGCGCTTGGCCCGAGGTGAATATTCTATCCAGGTCAATGAAAGTGATGATGCTAGATCGTTGGATGTCGAAAATAGTGTTGGCTGAGTAATGCTGGTATGTCAAGCGCTTAGGTCCTACTAACGTCTGAGTTTGTACCCATAGAAGCCCTGCTATTTACTCATGAAACATGCCTTTGGATCTCTAGAAAGCCTTTTATGAAGTGATTCTGGCGCTCGGCCTGATTTTTATGTGAGATCCTGGCTTGATGGCCAAACCCCAATAATAGGTGATTTTTTGAGTAAATATTCACCGTGTTTGGATGTTAATCAAAGAGGCTGAAACTCAATCTCTGTGGTGTTTTAGGTGCTACTTATTACCTGGATTTATCGTTGGTTAGATTTTAGTTGACTGGAGGCGATTTACTGTGAACCCACGTAACTGTCTAGATGTGTACGAGATTTACCGCATGTATCTGTTTGCTAGTCTCCCAGAGACGACAGCTAGAGGTAAGTGGAATAAATTTAAAACAGCAATGCTGCGGTATGTTTTGCCCGGATTAGGATTTGAAAGGGCCGACTATAAACGCAAGCTGACCCAGGACGAAGTGCAAAATGCAGAATCATTTATGACGACGATTTGGGTTAGATCAATGTCGAGGTTTGAAGCCCTGGTAGATGCAGGTTTGCAGATGCAGGAGGCATCACCATCCAGTGTCAACACCTATCGGTCTGCTATTCGACAATTTTCGGAATGGGGATCTCACGAGATCTGGTGGCCCAATGCCCGAGGAGCCTCAGGGTTTGCCCAAGGTCAGCTCTGTCCGCCCCGTGCGCCCCGTGGCCAAGCCAAGAAGCCGCCTAAACTTATGGAGCGGGGAGAACTTGTCAGCTATGGTCTGAAACGACATCAGTTGCCTGCTGCCCTCCAGACCCAGATGCGAGATATGGAGTCATTTTTGACAGCGGCTGATTATCCATTGCGTCTGATCGACTGCATTGAAGAAACGACCTACCGCAACTATGAGAAGTCGTGCTTGCTGATGTTGGGATGGTTTCACCATTATCACCAACCCGTTATTGCACGAGAGGATCTGACGCTAAACCTACTTTTCCCCATCATGCCTGAGGCAGAACTAGAGGCAATGACACCTCGGCAACGGAAACAGTTTTGGAAAGAGCAGCGGGCGGTGATACAGGGGTGGCTGGGGCAATATCGACAATTTCTACGACTGCATCAGAAATCTGACAACCCGCGTACGTGGCTCACCAAGCTCGAGGCCCTCTTGGCCATTGGCCATTATCAATGGAAAGACCACGTTGACTACAAAGCCGACTATCGCAAAATCCCCCTACTGACCTACATCCGGGAGGAACTGAGCAAGGTCCAGGACGATATCAAGCGCTGGTCGAGTAGTGGTCTCTATGCCAGCGATCAGGCGCTAAAAATGCCAAACGTCATCCCCGGTGAAGAGACCGCCCTGGGTGCGATTCGCCGAGAGACCCTAGAGCATCTGCGTTATAAATGCCGTCCCCGGACGGCCACCAGGGGAAAGATTCGCTCTGCCTATGCGCTGGCCTGTTCCCATCAACGCTTCCTGATGTGGGCGCATCTGAGTTTGATACCGGCTCGTCGTCAAAAAACGCTACGGACGACCCGCATTGCCACCTGTTGCCCGGTGCAGCGACCCGAATCTGTGCCCGCTGATGGCCTGTACCATCCGATTCCCCCCGATGCCGTCCTGAGCAAGCGTCATGACGGCAGTGTGGCAGAGAACTGGTTGTGTCGCGTGTACGCCTATGGGGGGCAGACGTATCCCGGTGGTGCGTGGCTCCATATTGTGCGGAACTATAAAACCTGGAAAACCCATGGCGATCAGGTGCTGGTCCTGCCGGACTGGGAATTTGACGATGATCAAACCCTGTACGAGTTGCTAGAGCGCCATTTGAACGGCTATTGGCTAGTGGGGAACTGTCGAGGCAGCCGCAACTATGACGGAGACACCCCCCAGTGCTGGCAAGGGACTCGAGGTAAGTGGATCACCCACGGGCGCTATACCTTTTTGCCCAAAGACTTTTGTCTAGTGGATTGCACGCGAACCTACTGGACGTGGGGATATCTCTATGTGATGCCAGAGGCTGGGCTGCCGATGGAGGAGGGTGATTTTTGTGACGCGTTTGCGCACGGTGCCCTGAAAGCAACGGGGAAATGGACCACCCCGCACCTGATGAGATCCATTTGGGCCACCTGGGGGTTTACTGTTCTCAAAACCGATCAGGAGCTGAGATCCTTGGCCTACGCCATGGGTATGACCCTAGAAACCATGCGTAAGATCTATGAGCGCTGCACCCCCGAGACCAAATATGAACCGATTCAGAACGCGATTTCAGCCCACTTCCAACCCAGTGAATCGGGTCCAGTGACCCTAGCCCAGGTGCGGCTCCAGGCCAAGTGTCTGGCTGCGGAAGAGCGTAAACAACTGATGGTTGAGATGATGTCATGGTCCGATTAGGCCATAATAAGCGCCATGCAGAGCTGTGCCAGTTGAGTGTAGGCATGTAGGCACTGCCCCGTAGGCGTAGGTCATGTAGGTGGCGTAGGTGCCCGTAGGGGTAGGCACCTACAGCCAGTTTTGGCTCTGCACCTACACCCCCGCTACGCTGTGCCAGTAATCTGATAGCGCTCCGTGTTCGTCTCCTGCCAACGGCAGATCAACCCCTCCGAAATCATCAAACAGAGACAATCTCGCACCTCATCCGTTGAGGCCCTGGGCTGGTCACTGGGGCGGGTGCAGGCATTGCGAATCTCCCGCGCCGTCCTGGCCTCCCCATGGCCCCTGAGATAATCCAGAATACGCTCCTGTAACGGCTTCACCACAGATTCCGACTGGGCAGATTCCGACTGGGGTTCTGTCGGTGCCCCCGGCACCCCGCAAGGCTTCAAATCCCCCGAGAACTGAGGAAACGCACAGAGTCGTGGCTCCCCCTTCAAACTGGCCACCTGCCAGAAACCCGTCTTCAGGGCGCGCAGCTCCGCCACCTGCTTACTCGATAAGCCCCCCACATGCTTCTGGTACCAAGCCGCCATGTGACTGAGCCCCTCCGCACATTTCTCCGAACCGCAGATCACCGTCCAGAGATTCTGCAACGAGGCTGCACTGATGCCCTTGATATCCGTCCCATTCTGCGTCTGCGACATCAACGCCAACCGCGCCCCCTGGGCTGCACCGGTGGCCAGATGTAACTTGATCAGCGAAGTAAACTCCTTCGCCACCATGCGGTCATCGTCATCCTCCACCGACGCTTGCAAGAGATCAGTAATCGCCAGCGCCTCATCCACCACCAGCCAATGCTCCCCCTGGTCCGTGCCGTCCAAGATCGCCCCCACCGTGACTTGAACCTCCCGCACCACCGCCGCCACATCCCGATGGATGTTGAACGGTCGGAGCCGATACCCCCGCCAATGCTGAGGCACCCGATCCGAATCCTTCAACGTCACATAGGTGACCCGCTTGGCATCCTTGAGCAAGTGCAACAGGGTGTTGGTTTTGCCGCCCCGCGAAGGAGCCAGTAGCTTCAGATGCGTCTCAGGCCGCAACGCCAAAACACCACGAGGCAGGGCACCAGCGGCAGGGGACTCAGGCGCGGCGGTAGGTGCCGT
>JAQCKL010000352.1 GCA_027592485.1 Cyanobacteriota bacterium | reverse complement strand
GTTTGAGCTGTATACCAAAATGACCAGTAAGTAAGCCCCCATAAAAATGACCAGTAAGTAAGCCCCCATAAACTGAATAGCCCCCGCTATGAGCGCTGTCCCCCCGCATCCCAAGATTTTTCACATCACCCACATCGACAACCTACCCAGCATCATCACCACTGGGGGGCTCATCTCTGATGCCAAGCGCCTTACTGAAGGGTTGTCCTGCTCTGTGGTTGGCATGAGCACCATTAAAAGACGCCGCCTCGAAGAAATTCAGGTTCCCTGTTACCCAAACACTAAAGTCGGTGAGTACGTCCCTTTCTACTTTTGTTCACGCTCCATCATGCTCTACATCCTCCATCGTAGAAATCATCCAGAACTGAGCTACACAGGCGGGCAAGAGCCCATCATTCATCTACAAGCCGACCTCACCGCCGTCATGCACTGGGCCGATGCTCACCAAGTGCCGTGGGCCTTTAGCAGCGGTAACGCTGGGGCATACCTCACCACCTTCTATCGCCACCCCACCGACCTAGACACACTGGACTGGGCTGCGATCGCTGCGACTGACTTTCGAGAGGCTGAAGTCAAAGAGGGGAAGCAGGCCGAATTTCTGATGTTTGAGTGCTTTCCGTGGCCGCTCATTGAAAAAATTGGCGTCATCAATCGTACGATGGCGACACACGTGACAACAGCCTTAGCCATCGCAGAACATCAACCCGCGATCGCTGTAGAACCGAGCTGGTACTTCTGACCACAAGAGGCTCCACCATGGTTGAACTGACTCAAGGTGATATCCTTCGCGCCGATACAGAGGCCCTAGTCAACACCGTCAACTGTGTTGGCATTATGGGTCGGGGCATTGCGCTGCAATTTAAAAAAGCCTTCCCCGAAAACTTCAAGGTGTATGAGGCCGCTTGTAAAGCAGGGCAGGTTCAACCCGGCAAAATGTTTGTCTATGACCTGAATCGTCTGTATAGCCCTCGTTTCATCATCAATTTCCCCACCAAGCGCCATTGGCGTAACAAAAGCCGCCTCGAAGATATTCGAGAAGGGCTCGACGATTTGGTCACCGTGGTTCAACAGCACCGTATTGGCTCCATAGCTATTCCGCCCCTGGGCTGTGGCCTAGGCGGGCTGCAATGGGCAGATGTGAAACCGCTTATCCTAGAAGCCTTTCAGGCGATTCCAGCGGTTGAGGTTCTGCTGTTTGAACCCGTTGGCACCCCTCAACCAACCGCCATGGTGAAACCCGCACAAGTCCCCAACATGACCGTGGGACGAGCTGCGTTATTGGGGCTGATGCGCCGCTACCTAGCTGCCGTCATGGACCCCACCATTACCCTGCTAGAGGTTCACAAGCTGATGTACTTCATGCAGGAAGCAGGGGAACCGCTCAGGCTCAGATACCAGAAAGCCCCCTACGGTCCCTATGCAGACAATCTACGCCATGTCCTCAACCATATTGAAGGGCACTTTATTAGTGGCTATGGCGATGCGGGGGACATCCCCGATAAACCGTTAGAGTTAAAGCCCCATGCCTCTGAGCAAGCGGAAGTATTCCTGACCCAACATGAGGCCACACGGCAACGGTTTGACCAAGTAGCAGCCCTGATTAAAGGGTTTGAAACCACCTTCGGCATGGAACTGCTGTCTACGGTGCATTGGGTGGCCACCCGAGAACAAGCCACGACCGCTAAAGACGCGGTGGCTAAGGTTCACGCCTGGAACCAACGTAAACGGATGTTTACCCCCCGCCATATTCAGTTGGCATGGGAGCGACTACACCAGGCGGGATGCCTGACATCCCTGGGCAGCCTTCATTAAGATTTCCGCCAACTGTTCAGTGTCAGTCCATGAGTCAACCCATAGCCGTCCCCGCCGTCTCCGTTACCTACGCCCAGCAAGGCACCTCCACCAAAGCCAACGAGCTGGGGATGCGACCCATGCAAGAGCGGGCCTACCAAAAGCGCGGCGAACAATACCTGCTGATCAAATCGCCCCCCGCCTCCGGCAAAAGTCGGGCGCTGATGTTCATCGCCCTCGACAAACTAGAGAACCAGGGCCTCAAACAGGCGATCATCGTCGTTCCCGAAAAATCCATTGGCTCCAGCTTCCACAACGAACCCCTCAGCCAGTTTGGGTTTTGGGCCGACTGGACCGTAGAACCCCGCTGGAACCTGTGCGATGCCCCCGGCACCGACGGCGGCAAAGTGGATGCCGTCAAAAAATTCCTTGATAGCACCGCCAAAGCCCTGGTCTGCACCCACGCCACCTTTCGCTTTGCCGTCGATAAATTCGGCATTGCCGCCTTCGACGATCGCCTCATCGCCGTAGACGAGTTTCACCACGTTTCCGCCAACCCCGACAACAAACTGGGCGACCACATCCGCCAGCTCATGGCCCAGGACAAAACCCACATCGTCGCCATGACCGGATCCTACTTTCGCGGCGATGCCGAAGCGGTGCTGCACCCCGACGACGAAAAGCGTTTTGAAACCGTCACCTACACCTACTACGAACAGCTCAACGGCTACCAACACCTCAAGCAGCTCGACATCGGCTACTACTTCTACACCGAGAGCTACGCCGACCAAATCATGCAGGTGCTCAACCCCAAAGAGAAAACCATCCTGCACATCCCTAACGTCAACTCCCGCGAGAGCACCAAAGACAAAATCAAAGAAGTCGAGCACATCATCGAAGCCCTGGGGGAATGGCAGGGCACCGACCCCGCCACCGGGTTCCAACTGGTCCGCACCCCTGACGGTCGGGTGCTCAAAATTGCCGACCTGGTGGATGACGACCCCAACAAGCGCGATCAGGTTGCCACCGCCCTCAAAGACCCCGCCCACAAGCACAACCGCGACCACGTCGATATCATCATCGCCCTGGGCATGGCGAAAGAGGGCTTCGACTGGATCTGGTGCGAACATGCCCTCACCGTGGGCTATCGCTCTAGCCTCACCGAGATTGTGCAAATCATTGGCCGCGCCACCCGCGATGCACCGGGCAAAACCCGCGCCCGCTTCACCAACCTGATCGCCGAACCCGACGCCGCCAGCGAAGTGGTGACCGAAGCAGTGAACGATACCCTCAAGGCGATCGCCGCCAGCCTGCTGATGGAACAGGTGCTGGCCCCCCGCTTTGAGTTCCGCCCTAAACGCCCCGACAATCAGCCCACCGAGGGTTTCGACTACGGCGACAACGGCTACGACCCCAACGGCACCAACGTCGGCGTGAACCCCGAGACGGGCCAAATTCAAATCGAAATCAAAGGCTTAGCCACCCCCAGCAGCCCCGAGGCCCAACGCATCTGCAAAGAAGACCTGACGGAGCTGGTGGCCACCTTTGTGCAAGACAAGGCCACCCTGGAGCAGGGCCTCTTCAATGAAGAGGTGGTGCCCGAAGAATTGACCCAGGTGCGGATGGGGAAAATCATCAAAGAGAAATTCCCCGAGCTAGAGCAGGAAGACCAGGAGGCAGTGAGGCAACACGCGATCAACGATCCGAACTTTGTCCAGCAGGGCAAGCAGGCCGTGGGCGAGGCTGCTGGTGCCTACAATGCCGCCAGCCCCGCTCAGCCGGAAGCCGGAGCCCCCGATGGGCGAGAACCCACCCCCAACACCGCCCTGATTGAAGGGGTGCGGCAGTTTGCCCTCTCCGTCACCGAGTTGGACATGGACCTGATCGACCGCATCAATCCCTTTGGCGAAGCCTACGCCATCCTGGCCAAAACCATGAGCGAAGAACGGCTCAAGGAAGTGGCCGCCATTATTGCCGCCAAGCGCATCACCCTCAGTCTGGAAGAAGCCCGAGATTTGGCCCAGCGGGCTAAGCGCTTTAAACAGGAAAAAGGCCGCCTTCCTACCCTGACTGCCGCTGATCCGTGGGAGCGCCGGATGGCGGAAGGCGTTGCCTTCCTACAACGCAAGGTGAGGGAAGAACAGAATGGCTAAATCCTCCCAGAAATACACCACCGACGCCGATGCCGATCTGTTGGCCGAGTTGGGGATAGATACCGCCCCCGCCCCAACCGCCCAACGCACCCCCCGCGAAGAACGCATCATCGCCGGGTTTGAAGAAATTGAGCGGTTTGTGGAAGAACAGGGCCGCCTGCCCCAGCACGGCGAAGACCGAGACATCTTTGAACGGCTCTATGCGGTGCGCTTGGACCGCCTGCGGGAGTCGGCAGAATGCCGGGAACTGCTGCAACCCCTAGACACCCAGGGCCTCTTAGACGCGACAGCGGACCCTTCCCCTCCGCCAGCAGACCAGGACGATGCCGACCTCTTGGCAGACCTGGGGCTCGATGTTACCGCCGAGGACGACATTACCCGCCTCACCCATGTGCGATCGCGCCAGGAAATCAAAGCCGCTGAGGAAGTGGCCCAGCGCACCCCCTGTGCCGACTTCAAGCAGTTCAAACCCCGCTTCAAACAGGTGCAGGCGGACCTGGACACAGGACAGCGCCAAACCCTGAAATACCAGGACAACGCCGCCGTTAACCCCGGTGATTGGTTCATCCTCGACGGTCATAAAATCTTGGTGGCCGACATGGGTGAACCCTTCATCAGTGACTATGGCCGCCAAGACCGCCGACTGCGGGTGATTTACGACAACGGTACCGAGAGTGATTTGCTGCTGCGATCGCTCCAGCGGGCCTTGAACAAAGACAAAACCAGCCGCCGCATTACCAACCCAGACCTAGGGCCGCTGTTTTCGTCCACCCCCGCAGAAGATGATGTATTGACGGGTTCGATTTACGTGTTGCGGAGTCAATCCGACGATCCCTTCATTGCCAAGCATCGGGAAGTCATTCACAAAATCGGCGTCACCAGTGGTGATGTCAAGAAGCGCATCGCCAATGCCAAGAAAGACCCCACCTACCTGCTGGCAGAGGTGGAAGTGGTGGCTGAGTACAAGCTGGTGGGCATCGACGGCAAAAAGCTGGAGACCATGCTGCACCACTTTTTCGACAGCGCTCGACTCGATGTGGAACTGCAAGACCGCTTTGGCATCCCCGTCAAACCCCGCGAGTGGTTCTTTTTGACCCTGAGCGTGATTGATACAGCCGTTGAGAAGGTTCTGGCAGGTACCCTAGACGAGTTCTACTTTGACCGGGAGACGATGAGCCTTCAGCCCCAAACGACATAGCCTGTCTTGAGGGCGCAGCTCGTTTCCGCCCAGTGACGTTACCGATAGTTGGCAGCGCGATCGCCCCCAGCCCCACCAGTCACCAGCAACGTAAGGCGGTTGATTTGTGCTTCCATGCGGTCGAGGCGGGCACGGGCGCGGGTGCCAGCACCAGAGCGGCCCAAGTAGCGGGCGATCGCCTCATTCACCACCGCCGACATT
>JAQCKL010000351.1 GCA_027592485.1 Cyanobacteriota bacterium | reverse complement strand
TGGCTTTCTGCAATAGCTTTAGATAGGTGCGCTCTGCGGTTTCCCATTTGCCGATCGCTTCCTGATAGTGACCGATCGCCAGCAATAGCCACGGATCCTGGGGATCTTTACGCTTCCACTGCTGGAGCAGATTGGCCGCCGCTTGATAGTTGCGCTCTTTTAGGGCGGTTTCGATCAGATCCTGCATGATTTCAATGGGGGGATGCCAGGGTGAGCAACTCACAGAACTATTGTAAGAGGCTATTTGAAAAGCCTTGTCCCGTTATTCGAATGCAGGGACTACCCAGAACGAGCAACGGCAACATCAGGAATCCAACCAATATACTGACGGCCTACAGCCGTACCCAATACCGGCCTACCCCCTTTTCAAAAAGCCCCTTAAGCGTGCAATCAGGATGCGGCTTCTATCCTAAGACAGATAACACTGCCCTCTCTCCCCCGCTCCCCCGCCCAGGCAGCGCCAAGACTAACATCACCTGGCTCCTGCGGCGATCTTCCCCAGTTCCCCTAATATTTTTTCTAGGTGCTCTGGGGTATGGGTGGCCATCAGGGTAATCCGCAGACGGCTGGTGGGCACGGTGGGAGGCCGCACCGCACTGAGGAATAAACCCTGGGCCATTAAACGCTGTTTCAGCGCCATGACGGTAGCAGCATTTGTCACCTCAATGCAGAGAATGGGTGAGTCAGAGGGGAACCGCTTCCCGAACGGACGGTGGGGAGAGGGGTGAGCCAACAGAGCGTCGAGGCCAGCGGTGAGGGTGCAGATGTGTTCCTGTAGGCGATCGCGCCGATCCGGCTCGGATTGAACAATCTCGATGGCTTGACAGGCGGCAGCCGTAGCCGCCGGGGTTAACCCGGTGGTGTAGATCCAGCTAGAGGCGCGGTTGCGCAGAAAATCAATCAGCTCCGCTGATCCCGCCACATATCCCCCGAGGCTCCCCAAGGCTTTGCTGAGGGTGCCCATTTGTACGAGGGGACGACCTCGACAGCCTAAATGCTCGACGCCCCCCGCGCCGGTGCGCCCCAAAACGCCGGTCCCATGGGCTTCATCCACCAGCACCATGGCTTCAAATTGTTCGGCCAGGGCCAAAATCGCTGGCAAAGGACACAGGTCACCATCCATACTGAAAACACTGTCGGTGAGAATCAAACAGCGACGATACTGCTCCCGGTGTTGGGTGAGCTGTTCTAGCAGGTGTTGGGTGTCGCTATGGCGGTAGTCGAACACGGTCGCGCCGCTTAGCTTGGCCCCATTAATGAGACTGGCATGGTTGTACTGGTCCGATAGGATCAGATCGCGCTGGCCGACTAGGGCGGTAATGGTGCCGATATTGGCCAGATAACCCGAGCTGAAAACAATGGCGTCCGCTGTGCCTTTGAGATTGGCCAGGGCGGTTTCGAGTTGACGGTGGAGGGGGCGATGACCGCTGAGCAGCCGCGAACCGGTACTGCCGGTGCCGTATTGCTGGACAGCGGCGATCGCCGCCGCCCGTAAGCGCGGATCTCCGGCCAAACCCAGATAATCATTGCTGGCAAAATTCACCAAGGGCTGTCCTTGGCCGACCATGACCGGACCCGGCAACCCTTCCAGGGGCTGCACGGCCCGATGCCAGTGGGCGCGGTGAATGGTTTGGAGAGAGGTCGCTAGCCAGCCGTAGGGATCAGAGGCCAAAAATCGTTACCTTAATGCTCACAATGCTCTGGGGCTGTCGCCACATTCGCTAGGTCCTGCTGCTGGCAGTTGGGGCACAGCCCAAAGAATTCGAGGGTGTGATAAAAGATGCGGAACTGGTGCAGCCGGTTCAGTTGGGCTTCTAAGTCATGGACGGGGCATTCGTCTACGGGAATGGTGCGATCGCATTGTAAACAGGTGAGGTGATGGCGATCTTCCTTGGGCACGCTGTACACCGATTCCCCTGTGGGTAAGGTCCGCATCTGCACCGCCCCCTCTAGTTTGAGCGCCTCTAAAGCCCGATAAACCGTCGCCAAACCAATGCGATATTGGTGGTCACGCAGTTGGCGATAGAGATCTTGGGCAGAAATCGGGGTTCCCAGGGTTTTGATGACCTTGAGGATGTGGGTTTGGCTGCGGGTTTTGCGACGGTTCATACCTGGGTCTGGCGCTTTCTTCCAGCTTAGTGCAGAGAAGGATACGGTACGATAATGGGGCCTTATTAAGGGTTCTAAGACCATGCCCACCTACCAAGCTCAAATCTACGTCACCCTCCGGCCTTCGGTCCTTGATCCAGCCGGGACGGCAGTACAATCTGGGCTTTCCCATATGGGCTACGACAACGTTTCCCAGGTGCGCATTGGCAAGTATGTGGAAGTCACCCTGGCGGCGGCGGGCGACGCGCAAGCGCGACAACAGCTTGACCAGATCTGTGATCAGCTTTTAGCCAACCCAGTCATCGAAAATTATCGCTTTGATCTCCAGGAACAAGCGACCAGCCCTGCGGTGGCTGGTGCTGGTCTCGCCGGGTAAACGTCGATGGGCATGGGCCATCCCTGGGTGCCCAGGGAAATGGCCTTGCCCCAGAGATGTTGGTGTTTATTGCCTTGAAGATCTTCCTGTTAATGCATTTAAGGATCCCAACACGATGAATGTGGGTGTAATTGTCTTCCCTGGGTCTAACTGCGATCGCGATATCGCCTATGTCACCCGCGATCTCCTGCAGCAGCCAACGCGCATGATTTGGCACGAAGACAGTGACCTCGGCCCAGTGGATTTGGTGGTGGTACCGGGGGGGTTTAGCTATGGCGACTATCTCCGCTGTGGGGCGATCGCTCAATTTTCACCCGCCCTACGCGCCACGGTCGAGCATGCCAACCGGGGCGGCCTCGTGTTAGGGGTTTGCAATGGATTCCAAATCTTGACCGAGGCGGGACTCTTGCCAGGGGCGCTGGTGCGTAATCGCAATTTGCACTTTATTTGCGATCGCCTGCCCCTACGGATTGAGCGTTTGGACCTGCCTTGGACCCAGGTTTACAGCACCCCAGCCGACGGCAGTCACAAGGTCATTACCCTACCCATCGCCCATGGAGAAGGCTGCTATTACGCCGATGACGACACCTTAAAAGCCCTCGAAGATCACAATCAAGTGGTATTTCGCTACAGTGCCCCAGATGGGACTTTGGGCGATCGTTATAACCCCAACGGCTCCGCCCACAGCATCGCCGGGATCTGTAACCGTCAAGGGACCGTATTAGGCATGATGCCCCACCCGGAGCGCGCTGCCGATGCACTATTGGGTAGCACAGACGGTTTAGGACTGTTTCAAGGGGTTTTAACCGCCCTGGCCAGGGCCGCGTAGCTATTGGCCAAATTCAGCGTCGAGTTCTGCATTCAAGCAGTAGTCAAAGATATCTTCGTCAATATCTGCCAGCCCATCAGCAATAGCTTCAATCGTCTCAGCAATCTGCGCGGTACGGGTGAAGGAGTCCTGAACCGCTGCCACCAGAGTAGCGTCAGCATCCTCCGGCTTCAGCGCCTCATCGACTGACGCATAAAACGCTTCAGCGCTTTCTAATTCTGGCATCAGAGCATTCAACTGCTCTACATAGGCATCGCGATAGCCGAGGAGCTCTGCATCGCTGACGGTCAAACCGGTCAATTCTTCTAAAACCTCTTTGCCTTCGTCGATGGCATCGTCCATGCCATCTGCGGCAATGGCCGCCGCAACGGATGCCTCAAAGACCGAGTCATCTTCTTTAATCGTGCCAGCATCGCTGCTCAACGTTGCGCCAAATCCATTGTTAAAACTGCCGTCCAGGGCCTCTTGAACGGCTTTGCATTCTGCTAAGACACCTTCTGCGGGGGCAGCATCAGCACTGGCTGTTGCGCTGGGTTGGTTAGCAGTTATTTTTTCGGTTGCGGTCTCTGCAGCAGGTTTTGTGGGGGCTGTCTCTGTACTGCCGCCGCAGCCTACGACCGAGATTGCGGTCAACACTAGCGCTGCAGGCACCCATATTTGTTGAAATCGAATTCTCACATCACACCTCAATAAAAAACCAAGGTTTACAAAACGGAGCCGTTTAATGCCCTAAAGCATGCAATGGCCTTGAGAAGTCGTCAAAGCTATCCATCCAAAAGCGTGATGCTGGATCAACGTAGGGCCTCATCACATCACCACTGGGATTGCTCTGCAAGCAACGAGCTGTTGCTTGCAAAGACGTGGGTATTGGCTGTGATAGGTTGGCAAAGTGGTTGCATCGATCTTGGATGCGTTGCCGCGTTCCATTGCTCCAGTGGCTACAATCAACCCCAAAAACATTACGGACCCGGACGATCAGCATCGGACGATCAACCTGGTAATAACGCTGTGTTGCTAGGACCTTTAGTCTGTGACGTTGAGGCGGCGAGTATCAATCACCCAACCGTCTGAACGAATCAGCACAGAAGAAATCCAACGTTGATCCGCCATGGCGGGAGCATTGCCAATTTTAAAGAGGCCACCTGCCGCTAAGGGCTCCAGATCAAGCGGTCGGGGCACTGTGAAATCCGTTGCCGTCACCCCTTCGTCAAGGGCCTGCCCCAGCAACCGTTGATTGCCTAAGGGTTCTTGAACAATGGCGTCAAAACTGAAGCGATCGCCCGCTGCCACCTGCTCCGGAATATGCAAAATCACCGTCGGTGGGTTAGCCCCCGTCACTAAGCGCGTTTGCTCCGTCAGAATTTCTTGATAAACGATTTGTCCGTTTTCCACTCGCTGCCGCGACTGAATCTCTGACACCAAGGTGAATTCCCGGCCTGAGTCGGCACGGGTCCCTGAGATTTGTGTTGCGGTTTCAGTGACAAGCGCATCGCCCTGGGCTTCCCAAGACAAAAGCTCTACATCGTAGGTTAATTGCGGATAAGCACCCCAAAGCTCAGCCAAGGCAGACCCATAGCTACCCAGGTCAAACCCATCTGCGTGGCTAAAGTTAGGGCTATAGAGGGCAAGCACCGCTGCCAAGTTCTGATCATTGGCGGCCTGCTCCAAATCATCTAGCAGGGAGGTTAGGGTGGCCGGAGCCGTCTGGGCAGGCTCAGCAACAACCGGCCCGACAACAGTCCCAACCATCAAAGTCGCCAGGGTTAGAGTTAATCCGAGTTGCCCAAAGTCACGCGCCATAGGTCACCGTTTTCCGTACAAAACCAACTGCTATCTCATTAGGGTAACTCGGAACCCTCCAAGCAACCTTGCTCAGACCTCCCATGGGCAGTCGGCGAGCAGGGTTCAGCGTCCGTCAGCTGGCTCAGGAGAGAGCAAAGCCTCGCTAGAGGGTAGAGGAACTCGACTATAGCAGTCGCCAATTGCATTAAGACATAAGCTAGAAGCATTTCCCATCTCCGGTGAGTGCCAT
>JAQCKL010000350.1 GCA_027592485.1 Cyanobacteriota bacterium | reverse complement strand
GCAATCCATAGAGATTGTCGAAAAGATAATACAAAAAGAAAGAGGTATAGATCCTGAGAAATACTCGCATTCGAATTTCTTTAGGAGCAAAAAGTCTCAGAAATATTTTGAGAATTTTGATAGAAAAGAGCTTTTGTGAGAGTAATTCTCGTTTTTGAATATCTCAAACAGTATTAGAAGCTCATCACTTCTTGCTTCGGTTAATGTAACCGCTGAATACCATGAAAGTCACGATCGCCCAACTCAACCCGATTATTGGCGACCTGGCCAATAACGCCCAACAAATCCTTGCCGCTGCCCACCAAGCTGCCCACCAAGGCGTCCGCTTGGTCCTCACCCCCGAACTCTCCCTCTGTGGCTATCCGCCCCGCGATCTGCTGCTGCGCCCCGGCTTTATTCAGGCCATGGGCACCACCTTGGCCGACCTGGCGGCGCAACTGCCCGCAACCGTTGCGGTTCTGGTGGGGTTTGCAGAGCGCAATCCGACGGCGGGAGATCGCGGCGGCAAGCCCCTGTTCAACAGCATGGCCCTGCTCGATGGCGGCAAAGTGCAGCGGATTTTCCATAAGCAACTGCTGCCCACATACGACGTCTTCGACGAAGACCGCTACTTTGAGCCAGGTGATCAGGTCAATCACTTCGAGCTGGCCGTCGGTGACGGCACCACCCTGCATTTAGGCGTCACCATCTGCGAAGACCTCTGGAATGACGAAGAATTTTGGGGCCAGCGCAGCTATCCCAACAACCCCATTGCCAGCCTCAAAGCCGCCGGAGCCGATCTGATTGTCAACCTCTCCGCCTCCCCCTATTCGCTGAATAAGCAACGCACCCGTGAAGCCCTGCTCAGTCATAGTGCGGCCCGGTTTGACGTGCCGATTCTTTATGCCAACCAAATTGGCGCGAATGACGATCTGATTTTTGACGGGGGCAGCCTCGCCTTTGACCGCAGCGGCACCCTAGTGGGTCGCGCCCAGTCTTTCCAGCCCGATACCCTCTGCCTCACCTACGATCCCCAAGCAAAGGATCTGCAGCCCAGCACCGTTGCCCCCGCCATCACCGACCCCAATGGCGAGATCTGGTCAGCCCTGGTGCTGGGGGTGCAGGACTACGCCCGCAAATGTGGGTTTAGCAAAGCGGTGATTGGTCTGAGTGGTGGTATCGACTCGGCGATCGTGGCGGCGATCGCCGCTGCCGCCCTCGGTCCCGAGCAGGTGCTGGGGGTACTAATGCCCTCCCCCTACAGCTCCGATCATTCCGTGGGAGATGCCAAAGCCTTGGCTGAGAATTTGGGCATCCATCAAACCACCTTGGCGATTGGGGAACTGATGGCCGGGTACGACCACACCCTAGAGCACCTGTTTGCCGACACCGAATTTGGGGTAGCGGAGGAGAACATCCAGTCCCGGATTCGGGGCAATTTGCTGATGGCGATCGCCAACAAGTTTGGCCATTTGCTCCTCTCCACCGGCAACAAGTCTGAAATGGCAGTGGGCTACTGCACCCTCTACGGCGATATGAATGGGGGCCTAGCGGTGATTGCCGATGTGCCCAAAACCCGCGTTTATAAGCTATGCCACTGGTTGAATGAGCAATTAACTCAACAGAAAACCAGCCCGGAAGCGTCCTCCCCCTGGCTCCCCCTCCCCCTAGCTTCCCCGTCAGCCCTCGACATCATCCCCGAGAACATCCTCACCAAACCCCCTAGTGCGGAGCTCAAGCCCGGTCAGGTGGACCAAGACTCCTTACCCAGTTACGACATCCTCGATGACATTCTGGAGCGGCTCGTGCAGCACCACGCATCGATAGTGGATATCCTGGCGGCGGGCCATGATCCCCTGGTGGTAGAGCGGGTGATTCGGCTGGTGTCACGGGCGGAGTTTAAGCGTCGCCAAGCCCCCCCAGTGCTGAAGGTGACCGATCGCGCCTTTGGTACGGGCTGGCGGATGCCCATCGCCAGTCGCTGGTAAGGCAGGACTGGACAAGACTGAGAGCCCCTTTGCCTCTGCCCTAAGGATCAGAGCAATCCTCAGCAAAGGGGCCATCGCGATAAAAGTGCCATCAAAAAGTGCCATCGAAGCGTTCCAGCAAACCATGGCCCTGCTTTTTGATGGCATCCTCCCTAGGGGAATTCCGTCCCTAGACCGAGCATCACCAACACGGCCTAAGTTAAGCCTCATTCCTTAACAAGCCAACAGTGGCCATGGCAAGGGTAACGTTACAAACCATCCACTAATTTTAAAAATCCCCACAAATTGGGGCTGATGACGTTATCTCCGAGGCCCATTGCTCACCCATTTTAATCTGTTACAAAACTTTACTGAAAGGAAAACCTTTCCCCGAGCCTTCCACAATTTGTCCACAGGGCTAGGGACGTTTTCCACAGGTTAATCGCTTATCTGTCCGAAACCCGTTCCCCTGTGGATAACGAATAACGGCCTCAAAAACGGCGATCCCCAGCCAGCGTGTAACGGACTGTAACTGTCGTCGCCGTGAAAGGCTTATTCCTTCGTTAGGGGTCGAGTACTAAGGCCGATCCTGCAACATTTAGCAACATTGACAGTTCTGGGTTGGGGTAGGCAGAATGATGCGACCAGGAAACGTCGTGCCTGTAGGGCCGAGTCATTTTCTGTCTCTGAACGCTTTAGAGATGAGGACCTGACCCGCCTTATGGAGGTGCTGTTTTCGGGTGTCTAGCTGCCGGTGGTGTTTTTAAGGAGGGCCTGGATGAGCAGTCCTATGGTTAGTCTGTTGGTGGAAATTCCGGAGGAGCTGCATGAGTCCTTGCAGGGCTATCTGGAGTCCCATGCAGCTTGGAGTCAGCAGCGTGCATTTTGTGCGGCCTTATCCCTATTTCTGATGCAAAATGGCGGGGGCGATCGCCGGGTCAATCGCATCTACCTGGATACGCTCTTTGATTACGCAGCCTAAATTCGGCCTAAAGACGGCCTCACGCAAGATGCTCCTGCTGACGAAAATGGGTCTCTCAGCAGGGACATCTCCGCCGGATAGAAGCCCTGGCCCTGGTACTGCCATCCGTTAATTTCTGTAGGAACAGTGGGGCCTCTGAGGGGGTGTTTGATAGGTTGGGGACGCTACCGCCTCGATTGCCCAGTTTTTAACCGCTTATGTCTGCCAATACCTCCTCCCGAGGAGCCTCGATTTTGTGGGCCCAGGTTTGTGGCCTAGCCTTGGTGCAGGGGGCGATCGCCCTCACCTGGGTGATTTACAACCTTTATTTAGTCCAATTATTAGAGAGTTTTGGATTTCCCAAAGCCCTCGCCACGGGGTTACTCATCATTGAGAATCTGCTGGCCATGGTCATGGAGCCCTTGATGGGCAGTTTTTCAGACCGCTTTCAGCATCAGGTGGGGAGCCGCTTTCCCTTGATTACTGTGGGGGTGGTGCTGGCTGCGGGCTGTTTCTTGGCGATTCCCACCGTGTTGGTCTGGGGCCAGGGGCCGCTCCTGCGCTGGGTCTTGCCCTTGATGCTAGTGGCCTGGGCCTTGGCTATGACGGTTTTCCGCAGTCCCGCCCTCTCCCTACTGGGGCGGTACGCGTTTCGAACCCAACTGCCCTTGGCCGCTGGCATCCTCACCCTGGTTGGGGGATTGGCCGGAGCCATGGGACCCCTCGCCAGTCAATTTATCTTGGACCTTGGGCCAATGATGGCTTTTAGTATCGGTTCTGGGGTGTTGATTATTGCCGCGATCGCCCTAGGGCTGGTGGGTCCCAATCGTGACGTTGCCGACGCTGCTCCCCTCCCTGGGGGGATTGGGGCCTTACCCTGGGGACGTTTACTCTGGGTGTTTGGTACCGGGGTCGGCGTAACCCTAGGCTTTCGGCTGATTATGGGCACCTTTCCCATGGTGCTAAAGGCCCAGGTCCCGGATTCCAACCCAGCGACAGTGATGGGGACCATTTTTGTCACCCTTGCCCTGACCGCCATTCCGGCGGGGGCCTTGGCCGTGCGTTTAGGGAATCGCCGCGCCATGATGATGGGCCTCGGTGCCATGGCCCTGGTTTGCGCTGCGGTGGTGGCCATTCACAGTACTGCCATGGGCATGGTATTGGCCGCCCTGTTTGGGGGAGCCTTTAGCTTGGTATCCAATGGCACGATTCCCTTTGCCCTCTCCATCGTGCCAGCGGAGAAAGCTGGTCTGGGAACGGGGATTTATTTTAGTGGCGGGGCCTTGGCTTCCAGCCTGTTTGGGGCGCTATTTGGGGGCGCATCAGCCCTATCCCCTGGATTGGGGGCAAGCCTGAGCACCGGAGCCTTTTTATTGGCGGCGATCTGTGTGGGGGTTGCCGCTGGGGGACCCCGGCGATGACTCGATGGCGGGTCGGATTCCATGGCCAGCCTTGGCTCCTGGCTGGCGCGATCGGACTCAGTGCCCTGGTGGGCTGTGGCCGTCCCCAGGTGGAGCCGCTCACCATCCAGGTTTACCAAGACTGGCAGCTGAGCTATGGCGATGACATTGGCGGGTACCAGGTCCAAGGGGGGCTAGGGGATATTGCCCTGGATCTAGAGGGCGATCGCGTCTACATGCCCTTTAACGGAGAGGTTTTGCCCGCCGAGTCCCAGGACTCGGGTTGTGTCTACATTTCTAGTGCCGAGGTGCCCGCCTATCTGTTCCGGGTCTGTGGATTATCTCGACCCAATTTAGGCAACCTGACCCAAGGGCAAAGTCTGGGTCGAGGACAAGTATTGGTGTTTTCCACCCTGCGCAAGCAGCCAGATGGCACCTGGGCTTTGGTGGAACCAGCCCCAGAATTTATTGAGTCGCTGGTGCGATCTCCAGATCCATAGGGCGATTGCCGACAAAGATCGGCGGAGGGCTGGCACCAGACCGCCCTTACCAAACCGATATATTCATTGTCGGCAATCGCCTAAATACCCCTGGAGGGTTTCCCCTACGCTTCTCCGGCTAGGAGACGGGCAAAGAGGGCGTCGTCGTGGGCAGGGAATTGGGTAAGGGGGTCGGCATCGCGGCCTGGATCTGGCCCATTAAGCTCGCCATCTCTAGGGCGGCAGTGGCATAACTCCAGCCCAGGTTGCTCTTGATGCCCGCCCGCTCTAAAGCCTGTTGCATCGAATCGGTGGTGAGGACGCCAAAGACAATCGGAATACCTGTTTGGAAACTGGCCGCAGCCACCCCTTTGGCAGCTTCTGAGGCCACGTAGTCAAAGTGGGGGGTCTGCCCGCGAATGACCGCGCCTAAACAGATAATCGCATTGTATCGCCCCGACAAAGCCAACTGGCGAGCCACCATGGACAGCTCAAAGCAACCGGGAACCCAGGCATAATCGACCTGATCCCCATGGGGATCAATATCAATGCCATGGCGCTTCAGCC
>JAQCKL010000349.1 GCA_027592485.1 Cyanobacteriota bacterium | reverse complement strand
CTCGCCTTACTCACCCTGGGGATACAGCTATCGCGAACCAAGCTGGTGTTTGGTGCCCATGAACTGTTGGGGGCGGGGTTACGGTTGGTGATTGCGCCCTTGACGGCCTATGGGATGGGGCGATTACTGGGCTTGGAGGGGTTGGATCTCCAGGTTTTGGTGTTGCAGGCGGCGATGCCGGTGGCGGTCAACGCCTTGATTTGGGTGACGGAATTGGGGGGCGATCCGGTCCGGGTCGCGAGAACGATTGTGCTCTCGACCCTGCTCAGCTTTTTGACCTTGCCAGGGGTCTTATGGCTGACCAGTCGTTAAGCGGCTATTCAGGGGGCTTAATGTCGGCGGGGGCGGCGAGGGGCGTTTATCGTGGTGGATGGGTTCTTTAAGTCCACCCTCTGTTCTAGAACTGAAACCGGGGCGGCGTTGGTGATTCTGTTTGCAACTGATCTGGAGGCGACCTGCGATCGCGTCGTTGCCAATGGGGGACGCTGCAATCCAATCTTTGCTGTCCCTGGCGGGCGACAGTTTCACTTTTGGGACCCCCATGGGAATGAATTAGCGGTTTGGTCAGACCAATAACTATAGAAATCATGACTTTGGTCAACTTCAAGCAAAAGCTTTCTGATCTGGGGCATTTCTACCAGAACTATGGGGACAGCGCTGACCTCAAACACCAATTTGGCGAGCAGCTCGTCAAGGTGCTGCCGAAATTAACGGACGGCGATTAATCCCCGCTGGACAGGGTTTCGGAGGTCAAGAATCTGTAAGACGATACCCCCAAGTCTGTGGCAAGATTCGGCTTTGCCGTCCTCCGCTTACCGTTCACCCCCTCCAGATCCATGGCTTTACCCACCTGGCACGCTTTGTTCAAAGTCCTGCGGCCCCTGCAAAAAACGGGGGTTCACGCCCTCGGGCTAGGGGCCATGGCGGCCTTAGCGATCGCCCCCCCCGCCACCAGTGCCGAGCGCATTGAGTTTTTCATCGGTCCCCTTGAGCCGGTGATTTTGGTCGAAGATCTCGCCGCCTTTGCCCAGGACGGCACCATCAACGACAGCTTCCGGTTGGTGGCTAACAATATGAGTGAGGAGCAGCGACAGCAACTGCGTAGCTTCTTGAACTGGCACTTAGACGCCGAACTGATCAGCGTTAGCCAATTCACCTATTGGCAACTGGGGGAGCGATTGCTGGATCGCGCTGGTCAGGTGATTCAAACCGACACCCTCTTGAACGGATCCCGTCCCCTGCGGGCCGCCCTGATCGCCGCCGCCGCCGATGGCGATGGCTTTACCCCCCTAGAGGTGATCCAAGAATTTCCCCTAGCGGTGATGCAGCTCGACTTTGGTCGGCTGCAACAGATCATCCAAGATAATCGCCGCTTCTTTGCGGCGCGGCAGCAGCTCATCGGCCTGCTGCGATCCATTGGGGAGCGGGAGGCCGCCGCTTTGCCCCCGCCCACCCGCAATCTTGACCCCACCCGCCCTGGCCCCTACACCTGGCAGCGGCAGGTGATCCAGTTCGAAAATCCCCTCCGGGACGGCGAAATTCCCTTTGATCTCTACGTGCCCCAGCGCGGACCAGAGACCGGGCCAACTCCGGTGATCGTGATCTCCCACGGAGCCTCTTCCGGGCGGGGGGCCTTTACCTACCTGGCCCAGCATTTGGCCTCCCACGGCTACGCGGTGGTGGTGCCCGAGCACGATGATGACCACCAGAAATATGAGCAGTTTCTGGCCGGGGCCGATCGCCCCCCCAACCCGATCACCCTGATTAGCCGCCCCTTAGACATTTCCCTAGCGCTGGATGAGCTAGAGCAGTTGGCGCAACAGGGCGGTGCCTACGGCAATTTAGACGTGAATAATGTCGGCGTCCTGGGCCATTCCCTTGGGGGTTTCACCGCCTTGACGGTGGCGGGAGCCGAGTTTGACTTTGAAACCCTGCATCGCAATTGCTCCCTCGAAGACCGCGATCGCCCCTCCCTGAATATTTCGCTGCTGGTGCAGTGCGATTTGCTGGATGTGGAGGCCAATGGTCCCTTTCAACTCAAGGACGATCGCATCCAGGCGGTGTTTGCCATGAGCCCCCCCACCAGCCTGTTCTTTGGCCCCAGGGGACTGGCTCACGTTGATCGGCCCACACTGTTTTTGGCCGCCTCCGCTGACATTATTGTCCCCGCCATCCCCGAGCAGGTGCTGCCCTATCAATGGCTGGGAAGCCGCGATCGCTACCTGGTCATGGTCGAAAATGCCACCCACTTTACCTTCCTGCAAGGCCACCTCACCGAGGGGGCGATTCCCCTGCCGAGCCGGTTGTTAGGCCCAAACCCGAGACCGGCCCAACCTTATCTCAAGGCCCTGAGCGTCGCCTTTTTTGATCGCCACCTGCGGGACCAAACCAGCGCCGAAGGCTACTTGACCCAGCCCTATTTAGATTCCTTGGGTACTGATCCTTTTCGCTTCGCGATCGTCCGCGACTTTCGCACACAATAGGTTGGAACCCACCCCTTCGCCCCTCCCTGGAGGGGATCAGTGCTCGGTCTACAGTATCAGTGCTGAGAATTGCCCCATCCTAATTCGCCATGACCCACCCGATCAAAACCATCCTGCAGCCCGAAATCAAAGACCTGGGTGGTTTCCAGGTGCGGCGATCGCTGCCCAGCGACGCACAAATGATGGTCGGCCCCTTCATCTTTTTCGACCATCCCGGTCCGGCCCAGTTTGCCCCCGGCCAAGGCATCGACGTGCGTCCCCATCCCCACATCAACTTGGCCACCGTCACCTACCTGTTTGAGGGGGCAATCTTGCATCGTGACAGTCTGGGTTCTGTCCAAACCATTCGTCCCGGTGGGGTGAACTGGATGACAGCGGGCAAGGGCATCACCCATTCCGAGCGTACCCCGGCAGCCGAACGGGCGGCGGGGCATACCCTCCACGGTATCCAAACCTGGGTGGCCCTCCCCGACCAAGCCGAAGAAATCGAGCCGTCGTTTCACCATCACCCCGCCACCGATATTCCCGGCTGGGAAGTGGATGGGGCGATGGTCAAATTAATTGCGGGCAAAGCCGACGGCCATCGGTCTCCGGTACAAACCTTCTCGCCCATTTTTTATCTGGATATCCAATTTCCAGCGGGCGGCACCTTTGGGCTAAATGCCGAGTACAGCGAGCGGGCGGTGTATGCGCTGACGGAGGGGATTGCGATCGCGGGCACCCCTTTAGGCCAATATCAGATGGCGGTGCTGCATCCCGGCCAGCCCGTGGAAATCACCGCTGGGGCGGCAGGGCACTGCATGGCGATCGGGGGGGAACCGCTGGGGCCGCGCCACAAATGGTGGAACTTTGTCTCTAGTCGCCCCGAGCGCATCGAGCAGGCCAAGCAGGATTGGAAGGCTGGAAACTTTGAGACGGTGCCAGAGGAAACGGAGTTTATTCCCCTGCCTGAGGTGGGTTAACCTGAGATCAAATCTGGTTCTTTGGCCATGACCGCTGTAAATGTCCCCATACCCAAATCCCAGTCTCTGAAGCAATGGACCGTGGAGGACTACCATCGCATGGCAGATCTGGGATTGCTAGATCCGACAGAACGCACGGAACTTCTAGCAGGACAAGTCACCCTCATGGCCGCTAAAGGCACTCCCCATGTGACGGCCCTGCGCCTGTTGGCCACCCAGTTGGATTCGCTGTTGGCAAATGAGCCCGTTTTTGTCAGCACCCAAGATCCGATTCAGTTGGATAACCGCTCTGAACCGGAACCAGATTTAGCCCTTATTCAGGGCACGGTTTTAGACTATGCCGACCAGCATCCCCGTCCTGAGCAGGTGGTTTTGGTGGTGGAGGTGGCGGACTCTACTCTGAGGCAGGATTGCGAGGTTAAGGACAAGCTTTATGCCCAGGCGGGGATTGCGGATTATTGGGTGGTGGATCTGCCCCATCGTCAGCTCCACATTTTCCGTGACCCAACCCCCACGGGCTATACCCGTCATCTGATCCTGACGGAACCCAATTTTGTGGCACCGCTGGCTTTTCCCAATTGTCGCCTGGCGTTGATGGTGATTTTGCCCCCAGCAAATTAAGCGAAAATGGAGTTTATTCTGGTGCCGAAAAAGAGTGAGCGATCACGTTGAAAGTAAAGTTCTTGAGACTTGAATAGTAGAACTGACTTTTTAGAGGACTGTTTAACGATGAAGTTGTGCAGCGGCAAGTAATTTTGATACCTGCCGACAATCTCTATTCCGTCCGCACCAATGTAGTGTTGGGCTGCTTGGAACTCGCAATACTACGATTCACACGAATTAGTTGAAAAAAGCTGAGATAACAGCTATCTTCGTTCTCAAGCATGATACAATAATAAGATCTTCTTATGCTTGAAGGTGGTGAGATCATTCATGGCTCACGATGTAACTGTAGAAATACTTCTGACTGGTGAAGGTATGTCACCAGGCAAAATTCGATCTAAGGAAATTGCGGAAGTCATTGAATCTGTTGAGGATATGATAGCCTCCATGGTAATTCGTGACCATCCAGATCTAAAGAAAGAGACTATAGTAATTGGCTTAAAGAGTATTCGACAAGGAAGTATTGGTTTAGAGTTTTCCCCAAATTTAGCAGAGCTAACTTTGCCCGCCACTCGTCGCATTACAAGATCAATAGCAGAAAATGATTTTAGTATCCTACCAAGTAGTGCTATTAATTCTCTCAGAAAACTGTCTGCTTTTACACGACGCCATCAATGCAATGCTGAGTTCTTTACACAGAATGGCAAATTAGAAGCATTAGCTGTTCTTACTCCTGAAACTCAGATACCTGATATTTATCCGTTGTCAGGGGAAACAAGCATTTATGGAGAAATAACTCGTGTTGGTGGGTCAGAACCAAAAATTCAGTTTAAGACTCTAGACAACCAAATTATTTACTGTAGTACGAGTAAAGCAATAGCCAAAAAAGCGGGTGCCAAGCTTTACACGAAGGTAGAACTGCGTGGACTGGCAGAATGGAATTCTGAAACTTTTGAGATTGAAAATTTTCACGTAATCGACATCTCTGATTATGAGCAAACTTCGCCGTCAGAAGCTTTTGAAGAATTAGCTAACTTAATTGGAGATTCATTTGACAACATAACAGATGTGGATCGTTTTGTCTCCGAAATACGCTACGGGCTATCGGAGGTATAAATGGATTTAGTCTGTTTCGATACACATATAATTATTTGGGGTGTGAGGGGAAAAGCAACTCTCGGTCAAGAAGGAAATATAGAGAAAGCTAAATATTTAATCAGTAAGTGTGAAGAGGACGGAACCAGGGCTATTTCATTCTCAATTGAGCCTGCCAATGCTACAGTTTCGAGCGATGTTTGAGATTCAAG
>JAQCKL010000348.1 GCA_027592485.1 Cyanobacteriota bacterium | reverse complement strand
TGGATGCAGATGTTCCATCAACCACGATCCTAGCTATTAAGCCTGGATAGACCCTGGGACACTTACGAGATCTACCTGGTTGCCAGCCAGGTCTACCAAAGATGTAAGCAAGAGCATGAGAAAATTGCTTGCTGCGGACAACATCTTTGATAATCTGCCATAACTCATAAAAGTTGATAATAATTGGGTTGACCGAGCCAATCTGTTTGGTTAGACCGTAAGTGACTTTTTTGTCCTCAGATTGATAGGTGCCAAATAGATGGTCCCAGACGATTAAGATCCCTCCATAGTTCTTGTCAATGCACATTGAGCTGTTGCCATGATGCACGCGATGTACTGATGGTGTATTAAAGAGATGATCTGTCCAACCAAGCTTGCCAACCCTCTCCGTATGAATCCAAGTTTGATAAATCAAGACCACAGCCAAGGCAATGATGATTTGGACAACATCAAAACCGATCACAATCATGGGAACGAAAAAAATCCACTCAACCAGTCCCTCAATCCACGCTAAACGCAATGATGTTGTGAGATTATACTCAGGCGATGAGTGGTGAACGCTGTGATACGACCAGAAGATGCGGACCTCATGTTCCCATCGATGCATCCAGTAATAGGTGAAATCTGCCATCAGCAGAGCCAATGCCCAACTCCAACCCGTCAAGGGAATTCTCCAAGGAATAAGAGTCTCGACGATGAGGAGACCAAGGAGGAAGACTAGTCCATATAACGTGCGGTCCAACAGATGATTAGCAATAGCGATGCCAAAATTAGCGAATGTCTCGCCTTTCAGCCGTCGTCTGGTAAAAATATCCCACACGGCCTCTAGCACAATCGCCACAAGAAAAAGAAGCTCAATGAGCTCAAGAATTTCAAAAGTCTCGGTAAATTCATTAAAGCGAGTGAAATCAATATCCATTTGAGTTTGCTCTCCTTTTCGATGGGTGAAATTTGCTGGACATAATCGTGAAGCTGACTCCAACACACCTTGAGTATCTATCGATGCTGTAGAAATGATGACTTAGGTAATCATTTGAGGATTTCTTTGAGGCTGTGGTCGGGGCACTCCCGGATCGTGGAACGAGCCATGGTTCAACTCCTGAGTAAAGTGACATTGGGGTTATCTTCAACGGTCTGAGGCCACGCCATGGCAACAATTTCTATCGATAGACATCACATCAGGCCTGCTTACCCCGACTTTCTCCCGATCACAGCGATGCACGTCCATTTCGACCAGCCAGTGCCATAGTCAAACGGCTTCGCGGCCTCAAGTCCGGCAGCTTGCAGGAACGCATCTAGCTGGTGGTAGGTATAGCCTCGATTGTGCCAGCGCATAGCCATGAGGACTTGCCCCAGACCTTGACGAGTCACAGAGCCAACCAGCGGGGCACCCGGTTTTAGGACTCGGACCATTTCACGCAACGTGGCTACAGGGTCGGCCATATGCTCCAAAACATGGGCAAAGATGACTGCATCGAAGGATGCATCGGCAAAGGGCAAGCGCCTGATATTTCCCCAGCGCAAATCGAGCGTGGCGCAGCGGTCGCTCAGAATCTGCCGAGCGTGGGTCAACATCGGGTAAGAAATATCGACCCCGGAAATATGGGCGGGCTGCTCGATACTGTCTAAAAGCGCCAGACTGAAGGCTCCGGTTCCCATCCCGCAGTCGAGAATGTGAGATGTTGGGTCGAGATGATTCAAGCGATCGCGCACTGCTTGACTTTCGAACAAGAGCTGATAATCGTGGAGCTGGCCTAGGCGAGCCAGATTTTCGTGCCAGTGATGAGCAGAGGCGTCGTAGCGCGATCGCAGGGTGTCAGTACTGGGAGCGGTTCTCCAGTGCTCTAATAGTGGAATTGTGGTACTAGATGACATGGTGAAATCGACCCCCTGGAGACAGAGGGTTGGCAGCTGTGTGGATTTGATTGTGTAAACGCTATGGCCAGCCCCGAGCGCGGAGTGGCAGCATCAAGCTACGTAGGGCTGAGTGATTAAAAAGGGAGCTAACCCCAAGGTTTCTGGGGGCCTGCTCGAAAAACTTAGGCGGCGAATTCGGTCGCGATCGCTTGCCAAAACTGCTCGATATCTCGGCGCGATCGCAAATGATGCACCCTTTTGGTTGCCTCAACTTGCGCCACGTACTCCCGATATTTTGGCGTCAGTTTGGTGTGGCACAACCGAACGGTGCTGTAGGAATTCAGGGTCCCTTTGAGCAATGGGCTATTCTCCGGCCAGCCTGCGGGCGGCACCCAGGCGCTTTGGAGGAATCGCTTAGTGACCCACCAGTAGTGCCGCCATACGGGCATGTCGAGATACACCAGGGTATCAGCTACATCCAGTCTTTCCCACACGGTATCCAAAGAGCCGAAGCCATCTACGACCCACTGATCTTGCTTCAGCAGCGCATCATGGGCCGCTTTGAACTCCGCATGGGGCACTTCGCCGCCACCGGGCTGGTACTTGATGGAATCGAGCGGCACCCAGGGCAACCCCGTCATGTTCGCTAGACGTTGGCTGAGGGTGGACTTGCCCCCGCCCGCATTGCCAAATACAGCAACTTTTTTCATGGGTATTCAACCTTCCCTCTATTCAGTCTTCTTAGCCACGATGAACACGATTTTTGCTTTGCCTAGGGGCGATTTGTACTCACCCGCTTGCCATTGGGTGTCAATCGCAAATGTCGCATCCGTCAAACTTTTTTCTAAGTCTTTGATTGTCAAGACCTTGACTGACGGAAATAGTCCCAAGAATTTCCCCATGGGTGTAATCAGCTTGAACCAAGCCATCGTATCCCCTAGGCAAACGGTACTGGTAATGAAACATCCGCCAGGTTGGAGCATGTCATAGACCTTGGCAATGACCTCTTCCTTATTTTCTATTAGGTGTAAAACATTCAAGCCCAACACCGCATCATAAGTTCTGTCGGGGACATTCAGCTCGTCAATGCTGGCTTGCTCAAAGGTGACGTTTTGGATGTTCTGGGCGTCGGCTTTTGCTTGGGCGATCGCAATCATGTTGGATGAGAAATCAATCGCTCGGATATGGTGCACGTAGGGGGCATGGGCCAGGGCGGTCGAGCCGGTGCCGCAGCCAAATTCCAGCACGTTCATACTGGGCTGCAAATACTCCCGTGTGACCTGCAATTTCTTCTGGTAGGCGGCTTCATCTGCGATTGGTTGTTTGGCATAACCGGCGGCGACTTTGTTCCAAAATTTAGCTGAAGCGTTCATGACATCCTCCTTGATTTAATTAAACGGTTGCTTCATTTCTCGTATCTAAGGCCATTCCTGGAAAAGACATTACCCAAAAACCCCATTGTGTAGGCTGGGTAGAACGAAGTGAAACCCAGGGTTTTCAGTCATTCAAGCGTGTTGGGTCTCGTGCCTCGACACCAACCTACAGCGGTATATCCATTTTCGGAAATCGCCTAAGGCACGTTGGTAAAAGTCATGCCTTCTGAGCAGTTGAGTAGTTCTCGGGTGCTGGGTTTCGCCATCGCCAGGCCGACCAAATGATGAAGCACAGCGCGGCGATTTCGATGATCATGTGGAAGGTATCGTCTAGATCGGTGGTGCCATTGTTGATTTCAAACGCGAGGGTAATCACAGCGGCGATGATGTTGGCCCAACGGTTTGCGCCATAGGGCAGTAGTCGAGAGAAAAGCACCATGGCGATCGGCACTTCGGCAACGAAACCGCCAAACAGCAACAATTCTTCGGTGATTTGAATTCCGTTAAAGGTCCCGGTCATCACCTGTTCAATGAAGCCAGGTTTAATAAGTTCGTGGATATCCCGAAAGATGACGTTGAAGAGATAAAACATCCACAGCGTCGAGAGTTTTGCCTGCGTTTCTATCGTGAGCAGTTGCTTCTTCAAATTCATGGTCGTTCTCCTGTTTGCATGTCTGAGAGTTCTGTTGGCTTGGGTTGAGTCGGATTGACTGAGACCAGCGGCAGTCCCAAATCACGGACTTTCATTAGCAGTCCAAAAAGCGCAGCCTGATCAACGACCGGGCCAGACAACCGCGTTTCACCGTTGTCTTTGAGCACAATCGCGAATCCCTCAAACCAATTGCTCCATCGCTGATCAAGATGTCCCTTGATACAAATTTCGTACTGTTCAGTGGGGGGATGGTCGTCGGCTGAGTTGCACGGTCTCGGCGCTGGGGGGTCTCTGTCGGAGCTGACGCCTTGGGCGGCGGCTGCAAAGCGGACTTGTGGTTGGCGAGACAGGTATTGCTGTAAGGCGGTGCCGAGATTAGTGCGGATGGTGTTGTGCCACAGCCGCTCTGGTGTTGCTTGGATGGGTTGCATGGTTAAATCGACCCTCTTGTCTCGGTTGTGGACGATTGACCGCATTGAGGGTCGTCATCGCGCCGTGAACCGGTTGTGGTTACAAGGTCAATTTATGGGAGATGGTTGGGGATGGAATCAGCCGAAAGGTGCAGGAGGGGGTGTAATTTGGGGGTGTAGTTTGGGAGTTTGCTTTCCAGTCTCAAAAACAACCCTAGACTTATAGTTCAAAAGGACTACCCTAGGTAGATGAAGTTATGGTGAGTACCCATGAACCCTTTTGTCTGGGGATTGCTGTCTTGGATGTTAACAACTGCTCGTGATGGCATTGCTGGGAATCGAGTGGATGCCGCAGCAATCGCAGGGTGGAATGTTGGCATTCAGAAGTTTTCAGATTGGGTTAAGGGCGTTGAAGTTCCAGAAAATCGAGATTTACAGATAGCCGTCTATCGATCCTTTCTATTAGCACAAACAAGGTTGGTTCAAGAGTGTCTTGACGAGCTAACTGGTGGCACCTATGGAGGATTTTTAGGATTGAGCCCGCATGTGTCCCTACAAAAGGATAACAAGGCTGAGATTGACTGGTTGATCAAAGAAAAAAAACAGCTCAGTAAACATTTCCAGGGAATAAAAAAGCGAGGAAACCAGCCAATCCTCCCAATTTGCTTGCTGAAATTCGAAGAATTAGTTGATCCGCAGATGACTACTTCAAACAAGAATTTTGAAGCATCATTGATTACTTACATAAGGCAAAATTCAAAATCGGCTTTATATCAGACTAAGGCGATAGAACCAGGGGCGGGATTGCTAGAGTATATTTGTGCATTCTTTAGCAATGAGCTAAAGACCAATACTATTTTACAAGGTGTTTTTCAGCAGCAACTTCTAGTTCAGATAAAGAGTGGCTTGACTGACTTTCAGGCTAGTAAAGTTTCAATTTCAAATCTCGAATTTGCCTTGATGCAAAAAGCAGAATCTCTGCCTCTTAATCCAGATCAATTCCAAGCTTTGGAAGAAAACATACATACTCAGGGCTATTTCATTCTCAATTGAGCCTGCCAATGCTACAGTTTCGAGCGATGTTTGAGATTCAAGA
>JAQCKL010000347.1 GCA_027592485.1 Cyanobacteriota bacterium | reverse complement strand
ATTGGTGGGGGCTGGCGGTGAAGCCGTGGAAAAACAAACAAACGCGATCGCTGGGTTGAGAATGCAGCCACAACTGGCTATGCATGGACGGGTCCATTAACGGATAAGCCGCTTCCTGGCGATGGAGATCCCGATCTAGAACGGCTTTGATCGCGCTATAGCTGGCCATACTCCGGCTCCCTGAATGGCGTTAATTGCCGCCGATGCAGCCGCAATGGGGGCATTGGCAGTGGGCAAATTATAGCGACGTGGGATGAATTGAAGATGCAAAACCGGGGGAGCCTGCCCAGTCCGTTAAACTTGGAGCAAGGCAGTCCCGGCCTTGCGATCGCCACCCCATGACGGTTCACCATGACGCCCGATTATTTTGTGTTTGATCCGTTTGATTTGAATTCGCTGGAAGGCTGGCGGTTAGATTTGGCCCACGGGTATCAGCCTTTGCAGCCCAATGAACAGGGCTGGCTCTGGTGCGAAACCTTAGGCCTCTGGCTAGGGTGCTGGGATGGGGCCATCGATCGCGAACCGATAACGGGCACCTGTGCCTGGCTACGGTTTTACGATGCCGAGGGGAATCTGGCGCTGTTGACAGAGGAGGCTGCTCAGCAGCGGGCGGAGCAGGAAACCCAGCGGGCGGAGCAAGAACGGCAGCGGGGCGATCGCTTAGCCGCCAAACTCCAAGAACTCGGGGTTGACCCTGCGACCCTTTAGGTAACGACGGGATTGCGGATAAATTGAGATCGCGGGTGGGTGCTCAGATCCCCGGTGTCTCGGGGCAGACCCCATTGCTGCGGGTGATCCGACAGAAACCGGTGATCTGGATGCGGGTTTTGATGATGAAGAGCCCTTACAGTAGAGGCAACTTTTCTGACGTTTGCCCGTGCCGGACTCCGCCGATTACCAAGCCCGTTTGGCCCTATCCCATCGACTGCTGGCACTGCCACCGACCCAGCTCGATCAGGTGGTTTTTGCCCTAAAGCCTGCGCCAGGGAATATCCCCCCCAATACCGCCAAACCAGGGGACCGGGTGGCGGCGCTACTGGAATGGGCCGACAGCTTTATCGGTCCTGGCTTACCAGCGTTAGAAGCGGCGCTCGAACAAGTCATCTCAGCCGCCGCAGGGGCAGCAGGTCTATCCAGTGCAGCAATCGCCTCCCGTCGAGATGTCCACATTGGCGAATCCCTGGACCATTCCAGCGTGGTGTCGGGGGATGGCAACCGGGTGGAGATCCATCACCATTACGGTTTGCCGGACCAGAAGCCGGACGCCACCCGCCAAGACCGCAACGAAAAGACCCTGATCGAGGCGGTGTGGACGGAGGTGGAGGACCGGCTACGGCAGTCGTTGCACAATGCCATTTTGATCCGCCTGGATATGGCGGAGCAGCGCAACCAGGTCAGCCGCCCCTGGGATAGCCAACTCCGCACTGCTGAGCAAGGGATTAAAAATTTGGAACCAGGCACCCACATCGCCGAGGTGTTTGACCGGCGGGATGTGGGGGGCAAGCTGCTGATCTTGGGTAACCCTGGGGCGGGTAAAACCACGACGATGCTGGATCTGGCGGCGGTGCTGATCCAGCGGGCCAATGACCAGCCGGATGAACCCATACCGGTGATGTTTAACCTGTCGTCGTGGCAGAACGAGAAGCAGAGCATTACCGATTGGATGTGGGGTTATCTCAAAGATAGGAGAGTATTCATAGATGAGGACCTATGGAAAAAATGGCTCCAGGAGAAAAAAATAATTCCGTTTTTAGATGGATTAGACGAGTTACCACCAAAACGCCAGGAACCGGTGGTGGAAGCCATCAATGGCTGGTTGCAGTCGGGGGAAGGGCCGAGTCGGCTGCTGGTCTGTAGCCGCATTGAGGAATACGAGCTGTATGGGGCGAAGCTGGCCCTGAATGGGGCGATTTGCCTGGAACCGCTGACGGATCAGCAATTGCAGGATTATCTGGGCTCGATGGGGATGGGGGCACTGTGGGAGAGCTTGCAACAGGATGAGGCGCTGTTGGCGCTGGTGCGGACGCCGCTGTTGTTGAGTGTGTCGATTTTGGCGAATGAGGCGATCGATGCGGAGCAGTGGGGGCAAAAGCAGACGACGCAAGAGCGGATGGACTATTTGCTGGATGCCTATGTGGAGCGGTGTCTGCATGGCAAGGTCAAGAGCCGGGAATATCCAGCCGGGAAGCAGCCTACAGTGCAGCAAACCCAGCGCTGGTTGATCTGGTTGGCAAAGCAGTTACAGGCTCAGTCGGAGGATGAGTTTTTGATTGAGAAGATGCAGCCCTGGATGTTGGCTAACCGTCAGCAACAGTGGCTGTACGGGCTGATTTACGGGCTGATTTACGGGCTGATTTACGGGCTGATTGGAGGGCGATCGTCTATCGATGTAGTCGAAAATTTCGATCTATCCCTTTCGCGCTTCGCGCGAAAGAAATTTTTTAAGACATTTAGAAATAGGCTGATTGTCGGGCTGATTCACGGGCTGATTGGAGGGCTGATTGTCGGGCTTGGAGCGCTGATTGTCGGGCTGATTTTCGGGCTGATTGGAGGGCTGATTGGAGGGCTAAAGACCGATATTTCTCTTCGCGTCAAACCAAATCAGGGCATTCGATCATCCCTGAAAAATACGGGAGTGCTGCTGGCGATTGCCGTCATCCTGCTCCTAGTCCTCCGAATAACATTACCCCTACTGCTTACCAATCTTCTGGAAGAGTCACTGATTGAAGCCATCGTCAGCGCAGCATCTTTTGTTACGCTGTGTTCAAGCATTTATGAGAGCAGCTTGGCCTGCGCCCAGCACTTTGCCCTCCGCCTCGTCCTCCACCACACCCACGCCATCCCCTGGAACTACGCCCGCTTCCTCAACCACTGCACCGATCGCCTCCTCCTCCAGCGGGTCGGCGGTCGCTATCGCTTCATCCACAAGCTGGTGCAAGAGCACTTCGCCGCCATGCCCCTCAGTCGCTAGCGCGACCAATTCAAAATTTCTCCTTTGGAGACGCTTCGCGAACAAAATTTTCAATTCAAAATTGAGACCCAAGATCCCCGGTTTCTGCCGAGTCACCCGTAATACCCTGCTCATCCCCAAGAAACCGGGGATCTAACATCCGGCGGCAACCCGAGCCCCCCCAAGATCCTAGGACTTACGCAGTCACTATTACTGGCACTACCTATAGCGTTAGGATCCCCCCTGCCCCCCTTGATAAGGGGGGTGGCGACAGCCGGGGGGATCGTGCAACCCACTGAAACCGTGTTCAGTGCGTAAGTCCTGAATCCCCGGTTTCTATCGGGTCACTCACAATATCCTGCTCATCCCCAACCGGGAATCTGAGCGCACAGCCGATCACCCCAACTAACGTTGACTCACCGACAAAATGGTCAAACCAATAATCTCCTCACCGTCATAACGAATCACGAGATCATCGTCAGTCACTTCCGTATCTGTCGCCGCCTTAGCAGGCTGATGAAAATTGACATACAAAACATCCGCCTCCGCATCAAACGCCAACCAACAAGCGCGTTTTTCTACCTTTCGAAACGCTCTAGCCAAAGCGAGATAGTCACTAACATTAATTTGGGCTACGGCCATAACTGTTTCTTGCCCTCCAAATAACGGGACCTGCTGTTGAAGAGTAACCGTCCCCTGAGCGGAGTCGAAGGGGACATCTTGCATAGGTTTTGGCTTCGACTTCGCTCAGCCAGCGTAGTACCAGGGACGCTTACTGTTGAAGAAGGCCCATCCACCATGAATGTCGAAGTCACGATCGCGGTTTCCACCCCGCGATCAAGACATTAACAACCTCAACCAGGCTGCCGCCCAGCTCACCAATCGACACAACAGCATCAGCGTGGCCGTTACCGAAGTGGGCGATCGCTTCCACCTCACCACCCGCTTCACCATGAAAACCGCCGCCCAATATAAAGTCGTAGACAAAATCAGCCAGGAATTTGAATTTTGGACCGCTGATCTGGCAGGGTATCAGGATAAATGGATTACCTTCCCTTAGTTCACCCGGTGAGGCAGATCAATGAGCGAGTATCAATACTACGAATTCCAAACCTGCGATCGCCCCCTCACCCCCGCCGAGCAGGCCGAGATTCAAAACCTCTCCAGTCGGGCGCAGGTCTCCCCTAATCGGGCCGTCTTTCTCTACAACTACGGCGACTTTCGGGGTAAGCCGATCGAACTGGTGACCCAGTACTTCGACATCATGTTCTACATCGCCAACTGGGGCACTTGGCAACTGATCTTTCGGTTTCCCAAAGCAATAGTTGATCCCCAATGGTTCCAACCCTACGCCCTCGACAACGTGGTGACCTTGACCGAAACCGATGAATATCTTGTCCTTGACGTTCATATTTATCAAGAAGAGTACGCCAATTGGTGGGCCAATGGCGAAGGTTGGCTACCGCGTCTGCTGCCCCTGCGGGATGAACTGATCCAGGGCGACTGTCGCCTGCTCTATCTGGCCTGGTTACGGATGGCGAATGAGCTGGCGGGATACCGAGAACTTGAGGCGGATCCGGTCGAGCCGCCAGTCCCCCCTAATCTGGGCCAGCTTTCCCCAGCCCTGAAAGCCTTTATTGAAGTGGTCAATCTAGACTCTGATTTGGTCAACGCCGCTGCCCAGAACAGCCCCAGCCCAGCCGCTGCTGATTCTGCACCGCCTTTAGAAACCCATCTGTCTGACCTATCCGACGCCGAACAAAAGCAGTTCTTGCTCAAATTAGTGCGGCGAGAACCCCATGTGGACCTGCAACTGATCCGGCGACTTCAGGAAGTAGCAGGCACCCCCAAGACCAGCCTGAAGGCTGTGCCCGGTCAACGACATCTTTCGGAACTGGTGGCGATCGCCGATGAAGTCAGTACGGCACGGAAGCAACAAGAAAAGGCAGCGGCGCGCAAAAAACGCATTCAAGAATTGGAGGCGCTGGCCCCTAAAGCCCCACAGACCTGGGAGTTGGTCAGACACCTGATCACCCTCAAGCAGGCCAAACCCTACGACGAAGCCACGGTCTTGCTCAAAGACTTGCGAGATTTGGCCGAATACCAAGGCGAACTCCCAGCCTTTACCCAGCGACTGAAAAGCCTCAAGGCCGATTACAGTAATCGACCCGCATTAATGAAGCGACTGCGAGGGATTAAGCCGTAGCAGGCGACCATTAGGCTTAATTCACCGGCGCGGCCTGCCGTTCATGGCCATTCTCCAAGGGCTGATTCGCCCCATTGTTGGCGAGATACAGCAACTGAGTAGGGTAGGCAAAATCGATGTGGCGTTCCTCAAAGGCGGCTTTGATGGCCAGGTTGATCCGCTGCTGGGCATCCATATAGGGCTTGCTGAAAAAGTATAGACTTCATGTCCGACAAGGGCTTCAGCCCTTTTAGGGCTTTAAA
>JAQCKL010000002.1 GCA_027592485.1 Cyanobacteriota bacterium | reverse complement strand
ATCCGGCAGAAGTTGGCTGAACAAGGTCACCCCATATTTTCCTCTAGCCTGCTCTAAAATGCACTACCGACTTTTCTAAAAAGGCATATAAAAGCGCCTGCCTTTCAAGATCGCCAATAAGATCAAGGCTACTTATGAATATAGATGAATTGGCCAACATTCAAGTGAAAACAAAAAAGCAGATACGACCATTTTTGAGCTCATTGGTCATATCTGCTCCAAATGTGCACCACAGCGCAAGCCAAGAGGAATTAGCTGATCGCAATCGACCCTAACCTAGGCATCACTCTCAACGTAGATAAATAAGAGACCCATCACAGCAAACGCTGAAACCGCGAGCATCGGCACTAGCGCCACAGGCAGGAAAGAAGCTGCATAATCACCTAGCATAGTTTCGAGGTACCTAATGAAATGTCTACACCATGAAGCTCAGAATACTACTAAGCTCAGCCCCCTTGGCTGATTGTCAATTTTTTTAACAAAGCCCTAAGGTGTGTGCATTTAGTCCTAATCTACTTTCTAGTCCTTAGTCTTTGTTGTTAGCTAGCCAAGGTCTTTATAAAATATGGTTCAGTCTGCAATTGATCCCCAAGTTGGGAACTTAGCAACACCGTTGAACTCTTCAGGCTTCTCAACGGCATTTATCCGTAATCTTCCTGCATATCGGGCGAACCTGTCGGCACAACGTCGGGGACTCGAGATTGGAATGGCCCATGGCTATTTCATTTATGGTCCTTTAGCCCTGCTAGGACCCCTGCGGTCAAGTGCTATCGCCTCTGAGGCGGGCGTGGCTGGTGCCATTGCTTTGGTTACAATCTTGACCGTTGCGCTATCTCTGCATGGCTCAGTTCGTACAGGCGATGCGATCGCCACCATCACGACGCCTGAACCGCCCAAGGAGTTTGGCACCGCTGAAGGATGGAGTGAATTCGCCACTGGCTTCTTTATCGGTGGCTGTGGTGGAGCTTTCTTCGCCTTCCTGCTGTCCCAAACCCCCGCTTTATTGTCTATGTAAGTTTCGGCAAAGCACTGAAATTGCCAAGATTTGACCTGCCTATGATGCGAATCATGGGCAGGTTTTTAGCATGAACCTTATCCTTTATGCCCCCCTAGCATCCGGTCTAGCCTACTGGGGATTCTCTGGCAGGGGATGAATTTGCTGAAGCTGGTGGTAGCATTCAACGGCCATAGCATACTGCCCTTGGGCTTCATAGAGGCTACCCAAGTGCTGTAAAAGCAATGTTGCTTTGGCGATATCTCCCAGCTTTTGATACGTATCTAGGGCATCACGGTAGGGCGCGATCGCGAATTCGCAATACCCCATGCCTTCATACAATTGACCCGTATGGCGTAATACCGTTGCCGTCAGTTCCTGTGTCGCCGCCGAGGGCAACTCCAGACAGCAATCAAGGGCTGCTTCATAGGTTGCTAAGGCAAACATAAAGTCCTTTTGTTGGCTATAGACCTGTCCCAGATGATTGAGGGTAATGCCCTCCGCTCTGGAATCCGCAAGGCGGTGATATAAGGTCGCGGCTTGCTCCAGGCGGGCTTGGGCTGCGGCCCAATCACCAAGATGGAAATGGGCTAAACCCAGGGTCTGTAAGGTGTGGGCCGAGTCTGGCAGCGCATCACAGTCTTCTAAAACGGCGATCGCCGCCTGCCCATAGGTCAATGCCCGACTGTAGTCTGCTGTGGCTAAATGTACCGTAGCCATGGTGGACAAGCTTTGGCCGACCCCGGTGAGCTGACCGCTGGCGGAGAACTGACGCAGGGCCTGGTCTAGGTAATGCAAAGCGGCTGAGAAGCAGGCTGCTTGGATGGCCTCCTGGGCAGCAGATAAATGCTCATACCCCAGGCTGCATTCCCCCTGGGCGAGAGCAGTTTCATCCCCGTTGAGTTCTAGGGCTTCTAGTTCCGCCTCAAGATCGACCAGGGTCTGCTCTACAAACTGCAGGCTATTGCCAGCAATATTCGAAAAATAGATATCCCCTAATCTCTGAGCACGCACCAGCACCTCTTGGAAGCAGGCGATCGCCGCTGCAATATTCCCTTGGTCAAACTGCTGCCAGCCCTCGGTGACCCTCTCCTGTAATGGCAGCGCGGCGCGGGCTGTGCAGTATAGCCAAACCGTTAAGGTCGTGGATGCCGTATTGGTTAATAGAGGAAGTAGCTTGGTAGAGCCCATGATCGAATCGCCTAAACGTTGCACACAATAGGAACTACCGCTGGCGACCCTTGACTTATGCAAAACCGGGAAAACTTTACAATTAGAAATGTTCTACCCTAGTCGCTCATAGCCTTCAGGGTCTGCTTTCAGCACATACATGTCGTCATACTGGGTGACCTCCCCCGTAATCCGAATCGAATCAGCCACCCAGTCCAAGACGCGAGCGTTGACCGCCTGACCGGCTGAGTCGGCCAGCAGGAAGTACATGACATCGCCGTCATTCTGTACGCGGAAGACTGCGGGCACCCCGCCGCTAATGCAACGGATGGCGCAGGCCCGATGGGTCTTGGTGTGACCGGGCTTCATGATGCCGGGATAGCATTTGCCATCGAGGATTTCGCCTTCCAAGGCATAGCTGCCCAAAGCGTTGCCCTCATCGGGCCTGACCTCTGCCACACCAGTCGGTGGGTCAATGGGTTCGGCAGACTGGACGGCCACCATGGACAAGTTACTGCGAGAGACCAAGACGCCCTTGAGAGTCACCCACTGACCCGCCTGATCCAAAATCTTTTGGGAAGGGCCAGCCTTATTGGTGGCAGAGAGGAAGTAGCGTGAGAAGGCGGGACCCGCTTGGGTGTTGCCCGGTCGCGGCACAATGATGTGGGGGATGGGCTCGCCCACCAAAAACCCGTCGAAGCTCTGGGCCTGGAATTTGCCTGAATTGAATTGATTGTGGATGCCCGGTAGCAACCAGGCAAAGGCCACCACACCGATCACCAGTAGGGGGATGACCTTGAACAAGAACCAGCGGTAGCTGGAGGGCATCTTGCTGTAATTGACGTAAAACTCGTCGTTGGGGGATGTGCTCATGGGAAGTCTCTGCAAGGGCGTAGGTCAGTTCCGGCGGGGTCAGATTACGGCGGGGTCAACATGGGTGCCGGGGGCATTGGGGATGGCCCGCACAAAAATGCGTTGGTCTTCGACCGGCCCTTGGCCATCGCCCGCTAAGCGCACATCAAAGGTGGGGATGCGCTCGGTAAAGGGCGGCGGCGAAGCACCGCAGTCGGGCAAATATTGATAGCCATGCCAAGGGCAGGTAATGCAACCGTCGATCACCTTGCCTTCCCCGAGGGGGCCATTTTGGTGCTGGCACACATTCGACACCGCCGAAATCTTGCCGTCGTACTTAAAAACCGCCACCCGTTCGCCACTAATGGTGACCACCTTGGCGCGGTTGTCGGGAATTTCAGCCACGGTACCGACATCTACAAATCCATCGTCACTGGGGGATAGGGTAGCCTTGTCTTGCTTGATCTCACGACTCCCGGCCAGCAAATGCAGACCCACAATCCACACCAGGCCGACCCCGACCGCTACGGTCATCGCGGGGTGGCGGTTACTTTGCAGCGCCCCCAATACCACATGGCCAACGAGGAGGCCATAGGCCACATAAACCCCCATATGCAGGGCTTTCCAAATCGGGGCGGTGAGGTTGACTAGCCAAAAATCGTGGCTGGTGGCGGCCATCACAAAAAAGATCGCAAGGGCACCGACGCCGAGGATTTCAAAGGGAAACTGGATGAAATCGCCGTAGTGGCTGTTGCCCACAAACAGGCTCACCAAAGGGTCGAGGTTGCCGAAGTCGTGGTACCAAGTCAGGGCTCCTGTGGTCTTTAGCGGCAATCCTGGGAGGTTGAGCCCCACCACATGGATCAGGGCCAAGAAAAACATCGTCACCCCCATGTGCCGCCGATTAAACAGCAGGGGATGGAATTTCGGACTGAGGCGACTCAGGGGGCCAATGGACAAAATCACGTGGAGCAGCAAAAAGGCGGCGGAGCCATAGGCCCGAATCTGTACACCACGAATATCTAAATTACTGTCGATGCCTTTGGTCACCGCCATAAAAATGGCGATATAGGCGGCCACGGAGGCCCACAGAATAAGGTCGTAGATCAGCTTTTGCCGGTTCCACTGAATTGATTTATAGCCAACACTCATAGCTTCAATGGGAGGGGTTAAAGGGCTTGGGTCCCGGTTTTTGCTTGCGGGAAGGGTGCAGGGTGAAATGGTTGTCAGAGAAAATCGGTAACCCCTGGGGTAGGGGCACACTGTGCGCCCCTACTGGGTCATTTCTGCGGCGAACGGCGCAGCGGTCACCACCTGGGACTGGGCTTGGCTGTAAAACACCAGTTGCCCACTTTGCCCTTGCAGTTCCGCTGGGATCTCAAACCGTCGCCGGGCGTCACCGGCTAAATTGCCCAAGAGCACCGCTTCGTCCCCCAAGGCTTCGGGGGCTTCGCTACCCGCATCCCAATACACCAATACATCCACCACTGGGAGGGACTTTTTGGGGGTGAGGTCAAGCACCACTGAGCCGTCGGTGAGGCGCAGGGTCTCGGCGGCAATGGGGACGCGGGCCACCGTAAAGCTGTCGCTGGAGATCGCTTCGCCGTCCTCACCGGTGGCAAAACCGGCTTGGGCAAACAGGTCCGTGGCCGCATCGGTGGCTTGCATATCGTAGTTGGGGCGCAGGGCCAGCCCAGCAATGAAGACAATAGGCAGGATTATCCCTAACCCGACAAAGCTATAGAAATGGACTTGGCGTCTGGATAAAATCATCGGCGGGTCCTCATGGATGGGATGCGGATTGGGCGGCTAAGCGGTGGGCCGTGCGTTCGACCGGGTGGCGCTTACCGCGCACTAAACGCACCGCAAACAACGGCCAAAAAACGCTCAACCCTGGCAAAATCAAGACCCGAAACAGCACATTCCACCCCTTTACCGATGGATCCACACGCTGGATGCCAAAGATAACGAAGGGTACCGAAAAGACCAGCCCAGCAAAGAGATACCCCCGGACAATCTTGATGAGCGTTTCTGCGATCGCGACCCCTACACCATCCACTAGCGTCTACCTCCAGTTAGCGTCGGTCACATTATCAGGGAGATGTCCGTCAAAATTGCAGCAGGTTCACAGTCTGTCAACTGCTTGCCCTTGTGCAGCCTAAAACAGCGTCAGGGTTCTGTCTGCCTGAAAAAATCAGTCCCTGGTAGATTTAAACCTTGGCCACATCCAAACCCGTAGTTCGCCCCACGGTAAAAACTCAAGTTTTCAAGTTGGATGTGGTTTAGGTGCCCAGGCGATCTTGGATTCGGGCGGTGGTTTCCTGCCGTAATTGAGTGGCGACGTTGTTGACAGCCCGCTGTCCGTTTCGGAGCGATAAATAGCCAGTCAGCCCCACTGCAGCAAAGATCTGAAACACGAAAGGAATAATCAATACCAGCCGTAGCGGGGCTTTGCTGGCAACCTGCAAGACTCGACCGCCCAGCGCATTTTGGACCATCCTGGCTTACCCAAATGTTAACGGTGTGGATTGAAATGCAGTCGAGAGGCCCCTTCAGCGCAACTTCGCCATTGCGGTTGTTTCACGGTCGTTCCCAAGCCGAAACGCATCAACGAACGGCAACAAAGCACAGGGATTCGGAGGATGGGAAGCCAGAAAAACGGTCTCCTTACGCTATTGTGCTCGCGCCGCAAACTGGCTGCCCAGCGATCGGCCACGACCGATCTATGTTGCCCACCAAGCCGAGACAAAAACGATAGCCTAGACAGCAACCCCCATTCAGGATTGCTTGTGACTCCATCCGAGGCGCTAAAAGGCTTATTAGAAGCTGTTTCCCAGGGAGATGTGAGCCCTGACATCGCATTGCAAAAGTTGCGTCACCTGGCCTTTGAGCCGGTGGATGATTTTGCCAAGGTGGATCATCACCGTGCCCTCCGCACCGGTTTCCCAGAAGTGATTTGGGGACCGGGCAAGACCGTAAACCAGATTGTGCAGATTATCAAAACCCTGCAAGGGACTCCCATGGGCACCGCTGTGATTATGGCCACCCGCATTGAAATGGCAGTCTACCAACAATTGCGGGTGGCTCTACCGAACCTGCACTATTACGAAACTGCCCGCATTTGCGCCATGCCGACGCCTCACACGCTGCCCAAGCACCCCGGCACCATCGGCATTCTCACGGCGGGCACGGCGGATTTGCCCGTGGCTGAAGAAGCGGCGGTCACCGCAGAACTGTCGGGGTTTCGGGTGATCCGCCTCTGGGACGTGGGGGTGGCGGGTCTGCACCGCTTGCTGAATCATCGGGAGGTGATCGATCAGGCGGATGTATTGGTGGTAGTGGCGGGTATGGAAGGGGCGCTGCCCAGTGTAGTGGCAGGCTTAGCCGACTGCCCGGTGGTGGCGGTGCCCACCAGCATTGGCTACGGGGCCAGCTTCGGTGGGATCGCCCCCCTGCTAACCATGCTCAACTCCTGCGCAGCGGGGGTTGGGGTGGTCAATATCGACAACGGGTTTGGGGCGGCGATTTTGGCGGGGCAAATCTTGAGGACAGCGGCCCGAGTTCAGTTGGTGCGGTAATACGGCTTCTCTCGACCTTAAATTTGCAGGTTGGGTAGCGCGTTAGGAGAATCCAACAAAACGATTGTGAACGTTGGGTTGCACTGCGTTTCACCCAGCCTACAGATCTCTCTAGTTTTTAGCTTTAACAAAGCACTAGCAAGGCTAAAAGCCAGCCCGAGGGGAGCGATCGCCCATGCAAAAGCTGTCAACCTTAAATATTAACCATTCGGTTTAAGTTGTGTTAGATTCACATCATGGCCAAACAAACCCAAACATCCATGCCCCATAACGCCGAGTTTTTGATTGAACCGATGGGGTGATGCCGCTGGGCGGCGACATCCAAAAGCGCGATTTTTTTGCCCAAACATAGACCGACTGTTCAAAGTTTCCGATGACTATTCCACTACCCAGGAGCAATCCATGAGTTACGACATCCAAAACAAAGTCATCTTAGTCACCGGTGCCAATCGCGGCATCGGCAAGGTGCTGGTTGAGTCTTTTATCGATGCGGGTGCCGCCAAGGTCTACGCTGCTGTACGCACCCTGGAGAGTGCCGCTCCCCTAGTTAACAAATATGGTGACAAAGTCGAGCCCATTCACATCGACTTAAGCAAGCCGGAGTCCATCACCGCTGCGGCCCAAACGGCAGCGGATGTGGAGGTGGTGATCAATAACGCTGGCGTCCTCAAAACCGCGACGGTGCTGGATGCTGGGGCCATTGATGCCCTCGGCTTTGAGACCAACATCAATGTTTATGGTCTGATCCGCATGGCCCAAGCCTTTGCCCCGGTGCTGAAAGCCAATGGTGGCGGCGTGTTCGCGCAGCTCAACTCGGTCGTGTCGATGAAAACCTTCTCAAACTTCGGCACTTACTCCGCCTCAAAAGCGGCGGCCTATTCCATCACCCAATCCCTGAGGGAACTGTTGAAGCCTCAAGGGACGATCGTGCTGAGCGTTCACCCTGGCCCGATTGCGACGGATATGGGGGATGCGGCTGGTTTAACCGAGATTGCGGAGCCGCCCACGCTGGTGGCGAAAGGGATCATTGATGCCCTGCAAACCGGTGACTTCCATGTGTTCCCCGACTCGATGGCGAAGCAAATGGGTGGAGCCTATCAGAGCTTTGCTGAAAACGTCGTCGAAGCGGATATGTCTGAAGGCTAGCTTGGGTTGTCCATATTGCAAGGGCGCAGATCCCCGCGCCCCTTGTCTGTTGAGTATTGAGTCTGGGTTGAACTCAATTCAGCGCTACGTTTCAGGGTTGAAGGGCTGGGACATCAACAACGACCGTTGCTTCAATGGGTTCACCGTTATGGGTCAGCCCCTCATGACCATTGGCATTCAAGCCCACCGTGAGGCGATTTTCCCCCGGTGGCAAGCTAGGCAGGTAGGTCCAGGTGCTGTACAAGCGGGTCATCTTTTCCCCATTCACGTAAAGATGGCCGTGCCCTTCGGTGGTCAGACTAGACTGGTTGACCCGTTCTGGAGCAAAGGTCCAGTGCTCCGTTTGGACCTCTAGATTCCAACCGCTGACGGGGTCAGGATGGGCCGTTAGGGTCACGGTGGGCACCGGTTGATCCGCAGGAATCTCTAAGTTGCCATGGTGACCATGGGCACCATGACCCTGAGCGTCCGTGGCCGCATCAGTTGAGGCTGCTGGGGTCGTGGTAGGCGTGTGTTCCCCATGGTGACCATGGCCAGGGTTTGCCTGAGTATGGAGGGTATGGACCAACCCGATGCCCAGGGTTGTCGTTAGAGCTGCGGCCGCAATCAGTACGTTTTTTCTCATGGTGCTGTGAGTTCGTCATGTAAGGGTTGTCATAGCTATGGCCATGACCGGCTAAAAACCGGCAGTCTCGAATCCTCGGGGGCTTTCTGACCGTAGCTTTAGGAAGGTGATTGGGCGCTAGCCGATCGCGATCTCCGTTCGCTGAAACCGAATCAGAAGTTCCCGCGCGGCATCAGTGCGGTCTGCATCCCCTTGCTGCTGAAAGTAGTGCTCAGCTTGGCGCAGATCGGCCAGGGTTCCAGCCCGATCGCCCAATTCGTCGCGAACCATGGCGCGGTTGAGATAGGTCTCAGCATGGGTGGGGTCGAGGGACAAAGCCTGTTCAAAGCTGGCTAGGGCTGCGGAGTTATCCCCCCGGTAGTGGCAGGCACAGCCATGGTTGAAATAGGCCCGGGGATCGTCTTGGTTTAGGAAAATGGCCTGAGCCAAATAGGCCTGAGCCACTGCCGGTTGCAACTGGGCCAGATAAGCAACCCCCAAGTCGTTGTAAATATCGGCCCTAGCGACATCAGGCATCCCTTCGTCGTGGATTAAGGCCTGTTGATAATCGGTGATAGCCGCCGCCGTATCCCCTAGGGCTAGGACCGCCAAGCCCCGATTGTAGTAAGCCAATCCCGCCTGGGGGTGACGCTGCAGGTGGCTCGTGAAGTCCGCCTGGGCCGCGCCATACTGGCCCAGGCGGTAATGGGCAATGCCTCGGTTCAGATAAGCCTGGGGCGCGTCAGCATTGAACTGCAGCGCCGCCGTACAGTCAGAAATCGCCCCATCCAGTTGATTCATCCAGAGGTTAACAAGGCAGCGGTTGCCGTAGGCGGCACTGACGTGATCCTGCTGGGCGATCGCCGCTGTAAACGCCTGCACTGCCGCCCCATAGGCTTGGTTCTCAACCGCCATAACCCCTTGTTGGAAAGGACCTGCCAGGACTGGGGTCGAACCAACCAGCTCCAGCCCTACTGTCAATAACAATAGGAAGGCCCCCTGCAACAGGAACTTACCAACCGCTTTCAGCTTGGGCCAGCACATAGGTTGCCACATCTTCAATGTCCTGATCGGTGAGGCGGCCTACAAAGGTAGGCATGGCACCAGCACCGTTGGTGACCTGGGCTTTAATCGCTTCGACAGAATCCTTCCCGTTAGCAGTGAGGTCAGCAATTTTCAGGGTTTTGGCGGCATTCACAAAATTGCCCCCGCCTTGGTGGCAGGCCGCGCAGTTGTTACTAAAAATCTGTGCGCCATTGCCTGCATCCCCAGCAAAAGCTGGAGGCGCAAACACGATGAGTGCCAACAGGGCACTGATTGCGATCGCCCAAATCCGTTTCATAAAAGATCCTCTCAGCAAAATCTCCAGCAAGGGGAGACTATTATCTCCACTAAGGGGAGAGTGTAATCGAGAGTTGGGGTTTAGGGCAAGTCAATTCCCATAATCTTCAAGACCATCAACCCGGCACGGGTCCGATCGGGTGTCTCTCCGCCTATCGGTCGTAGAAGGGGATACAGACACGCAGGGAAAATGGATCAAAAGCACCTTGACCGAGCACATCAAGCCGGATCACCCAGAACCTGAGTCGTACCAACGTTGGCGGATTCTGCGGCAGGGCGCTTTCGGAGGGGTTTTCGAAAGAGCCAGTTTAGGAGGGGTAACAGGTACAGGTAGACCCCATAGGGAATAAAACCCGCATCAGTCAGTAGGACTGTCACTGGGACGAGTCCAGCAATATTCCAGGGCACCAACGGTGCCAGCACCACGGCTGAATTTTCAATATCTACGGCCAATTGTTCTGGATGGGCATGGCAATAGAGGGGGCGAGCAATTTGCTGGGTCAGCAGAATGGCAATGGTCTGAGTGCAGCCAAAAGCACTGGTGAGGGCACCGGTCACGACAATGCTGCCAAACAGCCCCCGTTTACCGGGCCATCGCGACAGCCACTGACTTAATGGATTCAAGGTGCCCATACCCGACAGCAGCCCCGCCAAGGCGGTGGATACCGCCACGATCGCGCAAACGCGTCCCATCGCGAGGAGGCCGCCCCCTTGAAAAATCTCCCTGAGAGGATTGTCGCTAGGCAGTTGTAGACCCATTAGCAGGGTTTGCAAGACGGCTAAACCGGACTGCGCTTGAATGACGAAGGCTAAGGCGATCGCGCTCCCCAAACTCATCCCTAAGGTGCGCTGCACAGGCACCCGCCATAGGGTCAGCACCACCAATAGCCCCGCCGGCAACAACGTCACCGGATGAACCGAGAAGTGGGGAGGGATCTGCGCAATCAAAGGGTTGTCCACAATGGATAACGCATATCTAAGGGAGGCCAGGGTATAGATGCCCATAGACAGGAGCAACGCACCCCATCCAGTGGCCAGCATCTGCCGCAGATTTGGGTAAATATCGGTGCCCGTCAAGGTAGCCACGAGGTGAGCACTAGAGGACATCGGGGAACAGCGATCGCCGATGTACGCTCCCGAAATGATCGCTCCCGCCGCCCAATGTTCGTCAACTCCCGCCCCCCTGGCCATAATCATCAATGCCAGACCAATGGTCCCGGCACTGCCAAAAGAGGTACCCAGCAGCACCGACACGAGTCCTGTCAACAGAAATGCTGACACCAAAAACCAGCGAGGATGGATCAACTGCAAACCGTAGTACACCAGGGCTGGGACTGTCCCCGCGATCAGCCAACTGGCCACCACCAAACCAATCAGTAGCAAAATGCTGATCACCCCTGCCGATTGCCGCACCCCCTGCTGCATCAACATCCAAAGTTGCTGGAGGGGCACGCCCCGCCGTCGGTAGATGCCGGTCATCAAGGCCAAGACACCCAATAAGGGATAGAAAGTCGGAATACCCTTTTGGACTGAAACCAGCAGAACGATAAAGGAAAGGGCCAACGCGATCGCACTATCCATTCATAAGCCTGATAGATCACTGGTCACGCTAACGGTTCAGCCGTCAACGCAGCAACAGAGCGGGCGTTGACGGCGCACTGATTCAAGATAGATATGGAAATGTTAAGATGTATCATGCGGTATTTCCGACCCATTTCTGGAGTAAGTGCGGATACTACTCCCTAAAAGATTGGTTGGGTCAGGCACTTTCAAGAACTAGCCACCGTCACACAGTCAAGTATCAGTCGAAGAAATTTTGATGCAACTGCCACAGGCAGGGAGGTTTAAGGTAATGGGATTAAGAACACAGGTTAGGCGAGCTGTTTTAGGGTTTGCTGCTCTATCTGGGGTAATGCTAGCCAGCGGCGCGATCGCACCCGTGACCCAGCCTGCCCTAGCGCAACGATGTACAACTACGGCTGGATTTACACTCTTCGGTGGCATTGACTCAGAAGTTCGTTTGGCCTATGCGATCGACAATAATGAGCGGCGCAGCACCAGGGCACGATACTATCTCAAGGTCGCTGCAGGGGCCGTATCCCCTCGGGAAATTCTTGAGTTAGAGATCTTCTACCCCCAAGGCTTTGAAGACAACCACGGGAATTTTGATAACGCTGAAATTGAAGTGCGCGAAGGGACTGGACGCGGTGGAGATGTCATTCCCACCAGTGAAATTGTGGTGGACTCTGAAAGCAACACTATTCAAATTTACTTCGAAGACGCCATCCCTGAAAGCACCAGCTTTATGGTTGTGATTGATAAGGTCCGCAACCCCAATCGGTATGGGATCCACTACTTTCACCTTGATGCCCTTTACCAAGGGGATAGCGTTCGAACCCAAATCGGCACTTGGCCCCTAGATGTGGCCGCAGGCTGTGAAAACTAGGCTTAAGCCAGCCTAGACTTAGCCCCATACTTTAAAATACCCGCCCTCAGTCTATTCTGAGGGCGGGTATTTTAAATCACCCGGAGCGCTATCGTAGTGACTGAAAGCGGCTTACACCGTCTAGCGCTGACCCATGCAAAACCCCCAACCCATGAATCCTTGGCAGTACAAACCCTGGTGGTGTCAACCCTGGTCTATTGCCCTCACCGGATGCGGCACCATTGCCGCGAGCTGGCTAGTCTTTCATCGGTATTGGCTAACGGGGCTGGTGGCCCTACCTCTAGGCGCTTGGATGACCTTCTTTCTGTTGGTGTGGCCAAAGTTAATGGTGGAATCAGGCCTGCTAGAAGAGATCCCGCTTGCTCAGGATGAACCTAAAGGGTAAGGGGGGTTTACGCTTTACCCCGCAGTAATTGCTTCACCGTTTCGACCATTTCATTGGGCCGGAAGGGTTTGGAAATATAGGCATCGGCCCCTTGCTTCATGCCCCAATAGCGATCGAACTCCTCCCCCTTCGAGGAGCAGATCACCACGGGTACATTTTGAGTGCCTGGGTTGTTTTTGATCCAGCGACACAGCTCATACCCATTCATATTGGGCATGACGATATCCAACACCACAAGGTCTGGCGTACTGGCTTGAAGTTTTTGCTGGGCTTCAATGCCATCCTTGGCTTCCAAAATGGTCATCCCAGCGTTAGACAATAGCCCTGCAATCATTTCTCGCAGGGCTGAACTGTCATCCACAATCATGACTGTGCTCATGTTGCTGCTCGACGGCTCCAGTACGCTCCTTTTGCATCAATACCTTACGGCATTGCCTTGTATTATGGCGAAATTCTAAGGGGGAAACACCATTGCTAGGGGATAGGGGTGCAAAGTTTACAACGTGAGCCCATACTGGTTGGCTATTACACCAGTCAAATAGGCCCAAACAAGATAGTCGCACCACCCTCAATCAGGCCTTGAAGGCGTCACCCACAGCAGGCGTAGGGATAGTGACCCGACCGCTGACTCCCATCGTCTTGTCACTTTGATCGGGTGAGCCCCAGCCCATAAAACGGGCATAAATCAATCATTGGGTTAATTTGCATCTCACCTTACGGAGTGGTTTGTCATGTCCTACAAGATTTGCGCCAAGAGATTATGAAATACCGGAGTCCAGGTACTCTGGCAGAAGCAGGGTTACGCCGTCGCAGAGAAGCCAAAGCAGCATTATTTTGCTCCTAGAAAGCGATAAGGGCATGGCCATAAACCATACCCTTAGAAAATCAAGTCAAGAAAAAATCAGTTCAAACTAGCCTTAGGGGCTGTTTGACAAGTCTTATACCGTTCATTCGAATAGAGGGAATACCTAGAAAGCGCAGCGACAATATCAGGCATCCCCCCGATGGAATGATGGCCTAAGTCGTATCCAATACCGGCCTACCCCCTTTTCAATCAGCCTCTTACTGGCTCCAACACGTAGCTTGCTTTTCCAAAGAGACGCTGTTTGGGTCCTTTAAAAGCCTTGCTCGGATCTTCTGACAGCGCCTGTCATTTTTCCAGCCAGGTAAAGAAATTGCCTTAATATCGTTGGTCAAGGCAGATAAGAGACTGTCATTTTTCCAGCCAGGCAAAGAAATTTCCTCAATATCCTTAATCAAGGAAGATGAGCGACTGTCGCTCTCCCAGCCAGACAAAGAACTCACCTCAGTATCGTCCATCAAAGGACTCAGCTCAGCATCGTTAATCAAGTAGGATATCTGCTTGGCATCAAACTGGAACGCTGAAAGGCCAGCATTATCTGAAACAGCAGCAGATAGACCGGCAACGCGCCTCAAAGCCCTAGAAACAACTTCCTGAAGAATTGTCGGGTTATACCCCGCAGCGACCAAAGCTTGCTCCAAGGGCGTGTCAATCCCAGGGGTATTTTCGTTTACTGCATCTGTGACAGAGGAATGATACTCACCAATAGGATTGCTAATGCCACCTTGGACACCATTGGTCGCATATACCTGCTCATAGTCATCTACCGACCCTAGCCCCACGGGGATGAAACCGAAGGTTGCGGCCCTAACAGGGGAAGCCGAGGCTATCACCGAAAGCAACAACCCAACAGAGGCCCACTTAGAGTATCGAGTTAGACATAAAGCATTCATGGTGAAACTTCTCAATGATGGTTTAAATAACGTTGACAAAGGGATGCAGCCAGCATTGGAAAAGCAAAATAGAAGAAAGCCTTGCCCGTAGAATCACTTAGCTGAAGCATTTAGGAAGGTGAAGGCACTTAGCACAGTAGTTTATAGAACCTTCATCGTAGAATCACTCAATTTTCATAAACGATCAAGTCTTCCAGGGGATCTTCATCGAAACTTCATAGAAATACGACTGATTTTGGCAACCCTCTTGTATCCACCGTAAGTCCGCACCGTAGATGTACGGATTTGGGCCTAATGACCTCAGTCCAAACCCAGAAGTTCCCAGCAGAGCAGAGCCGGCTTCAGATCAGAACCTTCTACCCCTCAAAGAAGGAAGGAAATTCTTTTTGCATTGACTCAAGTCAATATTTGCTGGACGATGGATTTACTGAGTCCATCTCTGGTTGCAGATCCGCTTGGTTAGAGCCTGGTGGGTTATCGGTGAGCTTTGCGAATTCCCACCGCTTCATAGAATGGAATGTTATTTAAGCGCTGCTTCCTTTACGTCAGAAGGTATCTAGAGATATGACCGTAGCTACTTCCAAGCCCAAAACCCCCGCATTTTGCGACGGTATTCAGCATTTTGCCGAAGCCTTGCCTGACTTTGATGCCTACGGTCAGACCCCTGCGATCGCCCCCAACACCAAGGCGATCTCGACTCCCGATGATCCGGCTGCGGTCTATCAAACCCTGCTCGCTGCTGATGCCCTGCGGTACCTGACCCTGCAAGTGACCGCCAGTAAGCAGTCGGGCCACCCCGGTGGGTTTGCGAGTATCGCCGATGGCATCGCCGCCTTGGTGATGCTGGGCTACAAAAACTTAATTACAGAAGTAGGGCACCATGCCCCTGGTTTCTACAGCACGGTCTTTATGGATCGCTCCCTGGAGGCGATGGACATTAAGACAGTGCAGGATCTGTGCGATCGCTTCCGTGAGACCCATGGGCTCCTGGGACACCTCTCCGGCCAGATTCCCGGCTTGTTGAACCCCGCCGGTCCCCTCGGGCAAGGGCAGCACTTTGCCATGGCTGGGGCGAAGTTACACCCTGGCACCCTGTTCCCAGTCACCATTGGCGATGGCGGCTTGGGGGAGCCCTACATCATGAGCAGCTTTGGTCACTTCACCACGGCGTACCCCACCGTCACCAACTTCTTGCCGATTTTGGTGTGGAATGGCTATTCCCAGGAGCACCACAGCATGGTGTCCACCCAGTCCAACGAAACCATGACCGCCTACTGGCGCGGCAATGGGTTCAAAAACGTGATCTTGGTGGATGCCAAGGATTTTGATGACGCCAACCAGTCGGGTGCCTACGTCGATAGCACCGCCTTTTCGTTCCAGCAGCGGTTAGCCTTTACCCAGGCCGTGCTCACCGCCACGGACGAGGCGGCGAAGGCGGCTTTGGGCGGCACCTTAACGGTGTTGATTATTAAGCAACTCAAAGGGGCCGGGGTGCATAAGCGGGGAGCCCAGTCCCATAACCTTTACCCTGGTGACAGCGTCGAGAAAGACTACATTGTCGCCGCACTCAAGGCCCGAGCGCTTACCCCTGCGGGTTGGGACTTGGTGCGCACCAACTTTGAGCGGGCCATGGGGGGACCCAACGCCCAAACCGCTGTAACCGAATCGGTGCTGCCCGTAGCGGATCTCGGGGATCTGCCCCTAGCCGAATTTCCCGTGGGGGGTGACAAGCAGGTTGCGACCACGGCGATGGGGGCGATCGTCGGCTATGTGGGGCAGCAGGATCCCCGGTTTGTGGTCACCAACGCTGACGGCAATGCGGCCTCTGGCATCAACAACATCAACCAAGCCTTGAAGATCGTCCATCCCACCACCGACGACCTCTACTTCCAGGGGCCAGAGGGGCAAGTGTACGAGCCGTTGAGTGAAGATGCCTGTGCGGGGTTGGCGGCGGCCCAGGCCCTCTTTGGGGCTCGAACCCTCTGGTGTTCTTACGAGTCCTTTGCCATTAACGGCTTGCCGATTTGGCAGACGGTCACCCAGGCAATGGCGGAGTTGCGTCGTCCTACCCCCGCCACTGTCACCCTATTTACGGCGGGAGCCTTAGAGCAGGGGCGCAACGGCTGGACCCACCAGCGCCCTGAAATCGAAAACTATTTTGCGGGCATGATGCGCAACGGCAACGTGTTCCCCCTGTTTCCCTTAGATGCCAATAGCATTCAGGTCTGCTATGAGTGGGCGTTGCAGGCTCGCAATAAGGGCGTCACCATTACCGCCAGCAAGTCGCCGCTGCCCATTCGCACGACCTTGGCCCAGACGCGTCAAGGGTTAGAGCAGGGGGCGATCGCCCTCCACAGCACAGCAGGCAGCAAAATCGTGGTGTTTGCCGTGATTGGAGACATGACCCTAATTCCTGTGCTGGATGCCGTTGAGCAGCTAGCTGCGCTGGGCATTGGGGCGCGGGTCGTCTCCATCGTGAACCCCCGTCGTCTCTATCGACCCACCGATGTGGCTTGGGAAAGCTGCTCTGAAGCGGATGGCACCTTCTTGAGTGACGAAGCGTTTGCTGAACTCTTTGGCGGCGATGCCTTGATCGGTGTCACAGGGGGATCCTCCGCCATGCTGGAACCGGTGATGCTCCGCAGTATCGCCCCCCGTGATGTGTTTGCTTGGAAGCGGGGTGAAACCACCGCCAGCGCCCCTCAACTAATGGCCTTTAATGGATTGACGGCGGAGAACTTTGTGGCCCGCGCCCAAACCCTTTTGGCCTAAAGTTCTTGGGGTTCTCTCCTTCTCGCCCCAGGCTAGCGTCTGGGGTGTAAAAGGGCGATCGCTTCCACCGCTGATTTTGGTAGGGTAAAACCCGAATGAGAAGCATCACTGTGCAAGCGTCACTATGAAATGGAAGAAAGGGCGGCGGAGCGATAACGTCGAAGATCGCCGGGGTCAAAAGGTCTCCCCTGGGATGGCCGTTGGGGGTGGGGGGTTAGGTTTTTTGGTCTTGGCGCTGCTGGTGGCCGTGTTGGGGGGTGACCCTACCGTGCTGCTGCAACAGGCCACGGCCCCAGGGCCTTCTGGCACGTCACAACCCTCTGCCAATCCGGGAGGAGGCAATGATGAGCTAGCCGATTTTGTGTCGGTGGTGTTGGCCGACACCGAAGATACCTGGCAGAGCCTGTTTCAGGCAGGAGGGAGTACCTACCAAGCACCCAACCTGGTTTTATTTTCAGATCAGGTGGACTCTGCCTGTGGTTTTGCCCAATCTGCCATGGGGCCGTTTTACTGCCCGGCGGATCAAAAGGTTTATATTGACCTGAGCTTTTACGAAGATCTGAAGACCCGCCATCAAGCACCGGGGGACTTTGCTCAAGCCTACGTGATTGCCCATGAGGTGGGTCACCATGTCCAAAATCTCTTGGGGGTGTCTGGCCAAGTCCACCAACTGAAGCAGCAGGTGAGTGAAGTGGAAGCCAACCAGCTCTCTGTGCGTTTAGAACTCCAGGCCGACTGTTTTGCGGGGGTATGGGCTCACCATGCGGATAAAGCCCGCGATATTTTGGAAGCTGGAGATGTGGAAGAGGCGCTGAACGCAGCCAGTGCGATCGGGGATGATCGCTTGCAACAAGAAGCACGGGGACGCGTTGCCCCTGATTCATTTACCCATGGCAGTTCTGCCCAACGGGTCCGCTGGTTCCAGCAAGGCATGCAAACCGGTAGCGTTAATCAGTGCAATACCTTTGCAGTAGACAACCCTTAGCCCTGGGCAAACATTGAGAGCGTTGTTTGGCAGGTTCCGTTGGCCGTTAAATGGCCAACGCTGATTTAGACCCGTCGGGTCAAGTTCTTACCGTGGGTGTCAGTGCCGCAGGTACTGAGCAACTGGAATTCTTTGGCCAAGGTCTTTATGGCTGGTGTTTTCTTCGGGCAAGGCTGCCATGCAGAAGGGTTGCCGTAGGCATAGTAAGTCTCAATGCCATCAATGCCGCGTTTTGCGGCTTCAGGCACCAATTCCTCTGGGGGGCGACGATAACGGCCCGGATGAGCTAGCACGGCTAATCCCCCAGCACCTTGAATCGCTTGAATCACATTCTCGGCTAAACGGCTCGCCCCGATCAGAGAACTGCCCTGCAGGTAAGGTTGAATTGCTTCATGACTGGGCTTAAAGGCGTATCCCAAAATGTGAACATCTATACCGTCCAATTTCGAGGTAATTTCCACTCCTGTCCAGAGACGGGGAAGCCCCCGAGAGACACGGCCAGCAGCATCACGGCGAATAGGGGCTGGGTGCCGCCATTGCCAGTCTTCCATGTACTGCTTGGCTTGGTAGTATCCTTTCAGGGTGTGGTGATCGGTGACGGCAAATTCTTTCAGCCCTAACTCGATCGCTTGCTCAATCAATTCCTCTGGGGTCAGTTGACCATCAGAGCAAACGGTGTGCATGTGAAAGTTATAGTGACCCGGACAGCTGGAAGCATCAACCGTTTCAAAGATGCTTCTTAAGGCCAGAACGCCACGCGCTGATGTTCTGGGGTTGGTGCCCAGCCGAGCAGCGCTGGTAGCCATGATAATTTTCCGCAAAGGGAGTATACAGTATCCCTCTACTATACACATCCTATTCGGTTTAGATGTGTGCTATGGCACGCTCTCTTTAGAGTTATGGGAAACTGATCGGGCCAGGCCAGGCATTTTTCCTGTACAGACCCTCTCCAGGAAACTTTCTAGGTCAGAAATTAGGCCCCTAGAAAGCCCTCATGACGACGATCTCCCCACACTATCAACAAAGGTATGGTTCCTTAACCTGTCCTTTACGTGCAGCCGATATAGTCCCCATGTCACCTGTGAGTGCTGAATTTCTAAGTGAGGGAGTGATTCAAATGCTATCGAAAATTGCTTATTCTTTGTCATTGGTGGCTTTGCTAGGCGGCCTAGTTGCCTGTGGTGGCGGCACGACCGATACCGCTGCCGACAGTGGTGATGCTGCACCTGCCGAAGAAGCCAGTGGCCTGACCGGCACCATCACCATTGACGGTTCCAGCACCGTTTTTCCTATCTCCGAAGCCATGGCTGAGGAATTCCAAATCGCCAACCCTGATGTCAAAATCACCGTGGGTGCCTCGGGTACGGGCGGTGGTTTTGAAAAGTTCTGCGCCGGTGAAACCCAAGTTTCTAACGCTTCCCGTGGTGTGAAGCCCGAAGAAATTGCCAAGTGTGCGGAAGCGGGCATCGAGATGATCGAGGTGCCCGTGGCGACCGATGCCTTGACCGTTGTGGTCAACCCCGATAATGACTGGGCCACCTGCATGACCATTGACGAGCTCAGCACCATCTGGAGCCCCGAAGCGGAAGGCACCATTGATAATTGGAACCAGGTCAATCCTGCCTATCCCGATGCACCTCTGGTTCTCTATGGTCCTGGCACCGACTCTGGAACCTTCGACTACTTCACCGATGAAGTGAACGGTGAAGAGGGTGCCAGCCGGGGCGACTATACCGCTAGCGAAGATGACAACGTCTTGGTGCAAGGGGTAGAGGGCGATACCAACGCCCTGGGTTACTTTGGCTACGCCTACTTCTTCGAGAACCAGGATCGGATGAAGGCGGTTGAAATTGACGGCGGCTCTGGTTGTGTTGCCCCTGATGAGGAGACCGTGTTGGCGGGTGAATACACCCCCTTCTCTCGTCCCCTGTTCATCTACGTGAGCAAGGCTGCCTACGAAGAAGATGAAGCTGTTAAGGCTTTCGTCAACTTCTACCTTGATCCCACAAATAAGGATTATGTGGGTGACACGGGTTATGTGGCCCTGTCAGACGAGCAATATGCCGAGTCTCTGGCCAAGGTCGAAGGCGGTGAAGTCAAGACCGCTGAGTAAGCCAAGGGCTTGAGCGGGTGAGGGGCGGGACCGGTTGGATGAGCCATTGCGTTCTGAATCCCTGTCCCAGCCGCTCATTTCATCTCAATTGGTTTTGCTTGGATTCGCCAAAGGACCGGACTATAGTCCTTCTATGCGATAGCACCCACTGCCGCGCGAGGCTGATGCTGTCAATCCAATTCGGTCATCTCTACCGTCTTCTCTGTTCCCTTGGACAGCGTGAGTGACGGCATTAGTCCAACCAGACGTTTAATCAGCAAGGCTCGGCTATGACTGATAGTGTTTTTCCAAGTCCAGCGGCAGGGGATTCAACCCGTAGCGATCGCTGGAAACCGAATCGATCTTTAAGTAAGCTCTCCCAGAGATCGGTGGTTATCCTCTTCGGGGCGTTTGCAATGGTGTCGGTGGCCACGACCATTGGCATCATTTCGACATTGTTGTTTGAAACCATCGAATTTTTCCTCGAGGTTTCTCCCCTTCATTTTTTCACCGCCACCCGCTGGACAGCCCTGTTCGCGAACCCGAGCTTTGGCGTGATTGTCTTGCTGTGCGGGACTTTTCTGACCTCATTCATCGGCTTGTTGCTCGCCATTCCCCTGGGTTTACTGGCGGCGGTTTGCCTCAGTGAATATGCTCCCCGGAATCTACGAGCGGTTTTGAAGCCTGCGCTAGAGCTCCTGGCAGGTATTCCAACGGTGGTATTTGGCTACTTTGCCCTGTTGATGGTGACGCCGTTCCTCCAGAACATCGTTCCGGGTCTATCGGTGTTTAACTCCCTCAGTGCTGGGATCGTGCTGGGCTTTGCTATTCTGCCTACCATTGCCTCCCTAAGCGAAGATGCGATTTTTGCCGTTCCCCAGAGTCTGCGCCAAGGCTGCTATGCCCTGGGTGCCACCAAGCGGGAAACGGTCACTGGGGTCGTATTGCCCGCAGCGCTATCGGGTATCGTGTCTTCGATCATTTTGGGGGTCGCCCGCGCCGTGGGGGAAACGATGATTGTCACCCTAGCTGCTGGGCAGAGCCCCACCTTAACCCTCGACCCACGGGTCTCGGTCCAGACTATGACCTCGTTCATTGTGCAGGTCACTAAGGGGGATGCCCCCTATGGGTCGATTGAGTTTAAGACCCTCTTCGCGGTGGGCATGACGTTGTTTGTGATTACCCTGTTGCTGAATATTTTGAGCTTCTGGTTTGTGCGTAAGTTCCAGGAGAAATACGAATGAATCCTATTGACCCTCAAGCCCAAGGGCTTGGCCTACCAGAGACGGGAAACTTTAAGCCCCAATTGGAGCGACGCTATAAATTCGACCAGATTTTCAAAATCATCAGTTGGGCGGCCACGTTTTCGGCCATTGCCGTGTTGGCGATTTTGCTGATCGGGGTGCTGTCAGAGGGGATTCCGAAGCTTAGCCTGGAGTTTTTGACTGCGCCGCCTTCCCGGAAGGCTGAGCAGGCCGGGATCTGGCCCGCATTCCTAGGCACAATTGCGCTATTGCTGATTACCGCCGCATCCGCGATTCCTTTGGGTGTGGGAACCGGTATTTTTCTCCAGGAGTTTGCCCAGGACAGCAAACTTGCCAAGGTCATCGAAATTAACATCAGCAATCTGGCGGCGGTCCCTTCCATTATTTATGGGATGCTGGGTTTGTTTGTCTTTGCCCGACTGTTGGAGCCGATGACGGGGGGACGCAGTATTTTTTCAGCGGGTCTCACCCTAGCGTTATTGATTTTGCCGGTGATTATTGTGTCCACGCGGGAATCCCTCAAGGCCGTGCCTGACAGCATTCGGATGGCAGGGATGGCTTTAGGGGCAACCCGCTGGCAGACGGTGCGTATCCATGTGTTGCCCTTGGCGATTCCCGGCATCCTGACGGGGACGATTTTGGCTCTGTCTCGGGCAATTGGGGAAACGGCCCCGATTATTGTGGTGGGTGCGGCTGCCTTTGTGCCCTTTGCCCCAGAGTTTTCGGTTGAGGGGTTTCGGGAACCGGCCTTTACCGCCATGCCCATTCAGATTTTCAACTGGATTAGCCGCCCCCAAGAGGAATTCCATGCGATCGCCGCTTCCGCCATCATCGTGCTGCTGATGGTCTTGCTGGTGATGAATACGACGGCTATTGTTCTGCGAAATCGTTTTCAAAGTAACCGCTAGTGCTTGCTACCGTCTGTTTTATGAGAGTTTAGTCCCATGCAATCTGAACAAGCTTCCCCTACGGCAGTCGCCGGGCTAGAACGGGTCTTTAAGGTCGAAAACACGAGTTACTACTATGGCTCGAACATGGCCGTTCGGGGGGTCAATCTCGAAATTCCTGGCAACAAGATCACGGCGTTCATCGGCCCCTCGGGCTGCGGGAAAAGTACCGTACTGCGTTGCTTTAATCGCCTGAATGACTTGATCCCCAGTGCCCACATTAAAGGGCGCATCACCTACCACGGGGTTGACCTTTACAGCAAAGCGGTTGACCCGACTGAGCTGCGCCGCCGCATTGGTATGGTGTTCCAGAAGCCGAACCCCTTCCCCAAATCCATCTATGACAATGTTGCCTTTGGGGCACGGATCAATGGCTATCAGGGCGATATGGATGAGCTGGTGGAAAAGTCCTTACGGAGCTCAGCCCTGTGGGATGAGGTCAAGGACAAGCTCAAGGAAAGTGGCCTGTCCCTATCTGGGGGACAACAGCAGCGCCTTTGTATTGCGCGGGCGATCGCCGTTGAGCCCGAAGTGATTCTGATGGATGAACCCTGCTCGGCCCTAGACCCGATCTCGACCCTGAAGATCGAGGATCTGATGCAGCAGCTCAAGGAAAACTACACAATCATCATCGTCACCCACAATATGCAGCAGGCATCGCGGGTGTCTGACCGCACCGCCTTTTATAACGCTGAGCCGACTGAATCAGGCGGCAAGGTGGGGTACTTGGTGGAGTACGACGAAACCCAGGTGATTTTCAGTAATCCCAAGGAAACCTACACCCGTGACTATGTGTCTGGCCGATTTGGCTAGGACTCAACCCTCTTTTCAGTTTTCACCTGACTCAACTTCACCTGCGGGGGAATTTTCCTCCGCAGTTTTTTTATGGCCGTCGCCAGTCCGGTTAGGACAAGACTGCGAGCCACTTTGCTTTTGCGCTAGGGATCAGAGCGCTCCTAGGGGTCCTAAGCAAAGTGGCCAGGTAGCATTCACCTAAAGGTTTACCGGCTCTCGCTCTTGGTAACGGCTTTGGATCAGCTCTAACCCCAACTGCAGGGCATCAATGCGGGTAATCGCCAAAGAACCCTGAGAGAGAATGGGTAGTATACCCAGCCGTTTAAGGCGGTCTTCCACCGGGCCATGGGCACCCACCACAAACACATCCCGGCGTTTATCCTTGGCCTCTTTAACCATATTTTCGATCGCGAGGGAAGCGGTCACGCCCATTAAGGGCACATCGGTGAGATCTAAAATCAACACATCGTAATTCCCCACAATCGATAGCCGTTGAGAGATGCCCTTGGCGGCCCCAAAGCTCATCGGTCCCCCCAAATGGAACAGCAAAATTCGACCCTTGGCCTGGCCCAACAGCTGTTTCTCTTCGGGGTTGAGTAGCAACCCTTCATCAGGGTTATCGATTTTGACCATGCCTTCGAGTTGCAGCTCCGTCAGGCGCTTCACCGTTAGGAGGTTGGCAATAAAGACCCCCACCGCCACTGCCGTGATCAAGTCTACAAACACCGTCATGGCCATAACGCCATACATCAGCCCAGCGGCTTTGAGCGAGAGCTTGTGAGCCCGCTTTAAGAAGCTCCAGTCAATGATGTCGATCCCGACCTTCAGCAAAATCCCTGCCAACACAGGCTGGGGGATCACTTCTGTGAGCCGCCCCGCCCCTAGAACGACCACCAGCAACACGAATGCGTGGATTACCCCAGATAAAGGCGTGCGGCCCCCAGATTTGACGTTGATCACTGTACGCATCGTGGCACCGGCACCGGGCAAGCCCCCAAACAACCCCGAAAGACAGTTGCCAATACCCTGACCAATCAATTCGCGATCGGAGTCGTGCTGGGTTTGGGTGATGCTGTCGGCCACCAGGGAGGTGAGCAGCGAGTCAATCGCCCCCAGGACCCCCAACATGATGCCGTAGCCCACCATGGTTTTGAGTTGGTCGAGCTGAAAGCTGGGCCAGTGAATGAAGGGGAGGCCGGTGGGAATGGTGCCAATGCGGATCACCGCATCTACGGGTAGAGCGATCACCGATAGTGTGGTCACCACCACTAACGCCAGCAAGGGGGCCGGCAACACGCGGTTGATCCGCCGGGGGGTGCCAAAGACAATCACCAACGTGAGCAAACTCAGCCCCAAGGCCGCTGGGTTGGTCGTTTGAATATGTTGGGGCAGTAACTGCAAGGAGTGGATGACGCTGTCGGCATTGGGATGCCCCAACAACGGTCCCAACTCAATCAGGATGATGATGATGCCAATCCCTGACATAAAGCCGGAGATCACGGTGTAGGGGATCAGGGTGATGTATTTCCCCAATTTCAGGACCCCAAACAGAATCTGAAACAATCCCCCAAAAATCACCACGGTGAAGGCCATGGCCAGGCCGTTCTCAGGGTTGCTAGAGACGAGGGCCGTAAACACGGTACCCATTACCACGGTCATGGGACCCGTGGGGCCTGAGATTTGAGATGGGGTCCCCCCAAACAGGGCAGCAAACAGCCCCACAAAGAAAGCCCCATAGAGGCCGGAGATCGCCCCTGCCCCTGAGGAGACCCCGAAGGCCAAGGCTAGAGGCAGAGCAACCACAGCGGCGGTTAAGCCCCCGAATAGATCACCGCGCAGATTGCGGAAGTGCAGCCCATTAACTAGGCGCGTGGAAAAAGACATTAACTCAGACCTAGAAGTTTGACAGGTGAAGCGGCAGTCAAAGCTGTCGATGTGACTATAGCAGTCGCCAGTCCGGTTAGGGCAAGACGGCTATAGCTCCCGTTCATGGCGCTGGCGATCGACTTTTGCGCAATCCCCTTTGACCTTTGACTTTATTACCGCCTGCCGAGCTGATGCCGTTACAAACCATCCGCTCCAATCCCCATTAGCCCAACCGTCAGGGCTCCGGGTAAGATCACCCCCAGTGGTTCTATTCCATAGGTCATCAATGACGGCTCCAGCGGATTTGACACCCGGCACCCTTTGGGAGCAATTGCAGCACCGCACCGCCACCGCCCTAGCCTGCGGTGCGCTCCAACCCATCCCAACGGAATTTACTGTCCTGGAGGATGGGGGCATTCACTTTTTGGTCAGGATTGTCAAAAACCTAGTCCGTAAGGAAACAGCGACGGCGCAACAGCGACAGGCTGCCAAGCAAGGCAAGCCCGCCAACCCGTTTCTGCCCTATGAGGACGCCCTCTTTGTGGGGAACCTTTCTCCCACTCACCTCTGCCTGCTGAATAAATTCAACGTGGTCGATCATCATCTGCTGGTGGTCACCCGCGCCTATGAATCCCAGGAGGATTGGCTCACCCTGGCCGACTTTACGGCTCTGGCCATGACGCTGAAAGAAATTGATGGTTTGGGCTTTTATAACGGCGGGCGGGCAGCGGGGGCCAGTCAGCACCATAAGCATCTGCAGGTGGTGCCGTTTCCGTTTCATCCTGACAAGGCGACGGTGCCGATCGCTGCGCTGATCCATCCCCGCAGTTCCACAACGGCAGGGATGGCCCCCCTGCCGTTGCCCTTCCACCATGGGGTTTTGACCCTAGATCTCGATTGGAGCCAGGATGCAGCGGCGATCGCGCCCATCCTGTGGGAGAGCTATCGGCAGTTGGCCACGCATATTGGTGTTGATTTGAAGGCGGAACGGCCCAACCTGCCCTACAACTTATTGGCAACTCGACAATGGATGCTGGTGGTGCCGCGATCGCGCGAAGACTATCAGGGCATTCCGGTTAATTCGCTGGGCTATGCCGGTTCCCTACTGGTTAAGACCGCAGCGGGATTGGCTCACCTCAAGCAAATCGGCCCCCTAAACCTGTTAGCCGCAGTGGGGCAGCCGATGGCGTAGCGATTGCTGCCAAGGCTAATGAACGCACAAAGCTGATCAACCCTTATTTGGCTTCGACGGGATAGGTCACCAAGACCTCTCGATAAACCTCGACTTCTGCGGGAGTCTCAGGGTTGTAATAGCTGGATTCTTGGCTCCAGAACAGCGCCCCAACAATATCGGTGTCCTCATTGCAAGGGGACAGGAACCGACCCAAAAAAGGCAGTTCTGCCACTGACGGAGGATCGATCAAAGCAACATTAATCGTATCGGCAATGGCCAAAGCTCTTAAGCGGGCATCGTCCATGGCCGCCGCATAGGCCTGCTGCTCAATGGCAATACAACTATCAATGGCGTACTGCACATAAATATTGTTGACAAATATGGCTTGCTGAGGAGCATGATTTGCCACAGCACCATTGATCGCTTGCACAATGCCATTAATTTGGCTTTGTGTGGGTTGTCTAATATTCACGGTGATGGAAGCATCTGATCTCACGTAGGAGTAAGGCGATGACCCACTGGTAGACACATTGATTTGAATATCAGATTCGCTGATGCCGAGATCGGCCAAGGCATCACTGACACCCTGCAAACTATCGCGGGTAATTGGTTCAGGTGCTGGTGGATAGGCGCTTTCTTCTGGAAGCTCTGCTTCGGGAGGAAAGTAGTCAGGTGAAAAATCTTCATTAACGAGCAAGACGTTAATTTGGGCCTGATCGGCAGGTACGCTGGCTCGCCCTTGTCCGGTGACAGAGATCGCCCGCTGCTCGCTAACTGGGGGGTATAGCAACTGAGCCGTTACCGGTCTGATTCCGATGCCTAATCCTGCCGACACCATCCCTAAGCAAGCCAACACATTTAGCATTCCAGGCAGTTTAGACATGATGGTGCCACCTATTTTTTAACTAAATTGCATTACTCAAAGGCCGTTGCTCTAGCCAATCAAAGATTTGTTCTAGTTCGGTGGTGTTGACCAGACCGTACTGCCATAGCACCATCGGTAATAGATTGGAGGCCTCACCAGCCCGCTGCACACCGAGGGCGATCGCCTCCTCAGGCACGGCCAAATCGCGACGGAGAAATTCAATCAGATCAGGGAGTTGGGCAGTTGTCATCGGTCAGAACACACATAGTGCAGATAGTGTAGTACACAGCCTCAATAAGCGTGGGGGGTAAATTCCCCCATTTAACGGTCGAGTTTACCCGAAAGCGTCACGAGCTATAGTGATGACACCTAAAACCAGATCATCTGCACTAGCGATCGCCCCAGGCCGGTCAAAAAGCATCACCCTCGTTTTTTAACTATTCATGGCCTCCCCCGCCTCTGACCCCAGCGATTTACGCCTCAATAAACTGCAGCAGAGCGATCGCGCCTTCCATGACTGGTATCGGTTTGTGCTCTCTTATCCGCCTCACTTAGTGCGGGACTATATTGAAAAATTTGGCCTGGGGGGCGATGCGGTCATTCTAGATCCGTTTTGCGGGACCGGGACCACCCTGGTGGAAGCCAAAAAGCAGGGTCTCGCCGCCGTTGGGGTAGAAGCGACTCCCATGTCCCACTTTGCCTCCAGCACCAAGGTGCAGTGGGCGGTCGATCAGGACTCGTTAGCGGCCATGCAGGCCCGAGTGTTAGAACGAGCCATGGAGCGGGTGGATCAATCTCCCCTGTTAGGCTTTACCCCTGAGCAAATTGCGATCACGCTGAAGAATGCGATCTCACCCCAACCCTTGCACCAGTGCTTGGTGTTGAAACAGGCGATCGCGGCAGAGCCCGATGGACCCGAGCGCCATGGGCTGAACTTGGCCCTGGCCACCGTCACCGTCCAGGATGCCAGCAATCTCAAATTTGGCCCCGAAGTGGGCATTCGCCGCCGCAAGCGGGAAACCGTGGACGTGTTAACCACTTGGCAAGCCAAGGTGGAACAGATGCGCGCTGATCTGGATCTGGCCCAAGACCTGACCACGGTTTCGACCCAATGCCATCGGGGCGATGCCCGCCAGGTCTCGACCTGGCTAGCACCTCAGTCAATTGATGCGGTGATTACGTCACCCCCCTATCCCAATGAAAAGGACTACACCCGCACCACCCGCCTAGAGTCGGTGCTGCTGGGGTTTTTGAATAACAAGCAGGACCTGCGTCACTTCAAACAATCGCTGATTCGCTCGAATACCCGCAACGTCTACAAAGTTGATGACGACGATCGGGTGCTGGCAACCGACAGTCCCATCACCCAACTGGCCCAAACCATCGAAGCCAAGCGGATCGCCCTCAACAAAACCTCGGGCTTTGAGCGGCTCTACCACCGGGTCACAAGCTTATATTTCGGCGGCATGAAACGGCATCTGGCCCAACTCCGCCCCGCCCTTAAGCCCGGTGCTCAACTGGCCTATGTGGTGGGAGACCAAGCGTCTTTTTTCCAGGTGATGATTCGTACGGGGGCGCTTTTGGCTGAGGTGGCCACAGAGGTGGGGTATGAGGTGGATGGCATTGATCTGTTTCGTACCCGCATCGCCACCGCTACAGGGGAACAACTGCGGGAAGAGGTGGTGGTGCTGAAATGGCCAGGGGTGCCTCGCCATCAGCAATGCTTTCCCATGGCCGCAGGCAATCAGGATAGAGGGCAATCCACAGGGATGAGCAATGGACAAGCAGTACACCGTTAATTGGGAAAACGGCAGGGTGATCGCCCTGCAAGTGGATGGGTTGCCGTATGAGCATCCCGATCAGATTCCCGATCCCCAAGATCGGATCGCGATTCAGCAACTCATTGCCCAAGGCCCTGAAACATCTTTCTCTGGGGGGCTAGACGACAAGCATTTTTCTGACTTTATCGATTCAAGGTTGCGGCTAGGGGCAGAGGCTGCTGCCTTCAAGCTGGTTTTTCCCATATTGATGGCGATCGCGCTGCTGCTGTTGGGGATCTCCGCTGTTCTCAGCATCCGCACTCGCCAGGGACTCCTGATGGGCAGTACGGCTGAAGGCAAGGTGATTGAGCTGACCCAACGCCAAGACGACGAGGGCAATGCGCTGTACTATCCCGTGGTGGAATTTCCCTTGGCAGATGGTCAGCTCCAAACCGTGCAAGTTGCCGAGGGAAGTTGGCCTGCCGCCTACGAAAAAGGTGAGATGGTCACCATCCACTACGACGAAGATCACCCCCTCCGGGCTCACATTCACTCTGCCTCGGTGAATGCGTCACGATGGCTGGGGTCGTTGATTACAGGCACTTTGGGGATGACGGTTTTATGGATCACCCTCACCGTTCGCCGCATTCTCAAAGAGATCAAGTGAAGCTGGCCAGGTCTAGCAGCCGCCAGTCTGGTTAGGACAAGACTGCGAGGCACTGTGCTGCTGCGCTAGGGATCAGAGCGATCCTAGGTGTCCTACGCAAAGGGGCCAGGGCTATAACACCCGGTTTCAAGGAGGGCTCTTAGGCAGGGTGACCTCCACGACTAAACCGCCGCCCTCTCGGGGGTACAGGGTAATTTCACCGCCGTGACGCCGAATGGCCGTGCGGGCAACGGCCAACCCCAGGCCAGTGCCACCGGTTTCGCGGTTGCGAGAGGGCTCCAACCGAAAGAACGGTTCAAAGACTTGCTCGCGCATCTCCTCAGGAATGCCGGGACCGCGATCCGCGATCGCCACCCGCACCACTGGGGTCACCGCTGCAATGGTGACCTCGGCTTCCTGACCATACAGGGTGGCATTTTCAATCAAATTGCTAAAGGCCCGTCGCAAGGCGGTGGGTTGTCCCACTAAGTTGACCCGATCCGGCCCCTGATATTGAGCCACTTTACCCGCATCCACCAGATCATCACAGATGCTTTGCAGCAAGCTGGCTAGGTCGAGCTGGGTTCTGGCTTCCGGGGTACTGTCCGCTTTGGCAAACGCCAGCGTTGATGTCAGCATGGCCTCCATCTGGGCCAAGTCTGCTTCAGCCTTGTGCTGCTGGGTGGCATCCTCAATAAACTCGGTGCGGAGTCGCAGGCGGGTCAACACCGTGCGCAGATCATGGGAAATCGCGGCCAACATAAAGGTGCGATCGCGAATCAGGCCCTGTACCCGCACCTGCATTTGGTTAAACGCCTGGGCAGCCTGACGCAGTTCGCCAGAACCGTTTTCGGGCAGGGGCGGTGCATTCACATCCATGCCGAGGCGATCGGCGGCGGCGGCAAAACTCAGCAGGGGGGCGGTGACCCGGCGAGCGGCCCAGGTGGACAGCAGCCACACCCCACCGCCGGTGAGGAATAACCAAAACAAAGGAGGCCGATCCGAACGGCGGCGTTTGAAGTCACGGGCACCTAGATCCCGCGTCTCTAAATCGAAAGGGGTGCTAAACACCCACCAGCCGCCGGTTGGGTTTTCTAGGGCAATCACCAACTGCTGGCGGCTGGGCCACAGTTGGCCCGCATCGTCGTCACCCCCCCCC